>NZ_JBKOQN010000010.1:0-278910 GCF_046764895.1 Nocardia sp. CWNU-33
ACCATCGGCCGCTCCTGGTTGCGCATCATCTGGGCTTGCTGGCGCGACAAAACGGGCTACGACTCTGCCCTCAAACAACCCGGCCAGAACGCGATTGCCGCATAGGGGTTGACTCAGGGAACTCATCGGTCGGCTCCTCGCGAATTCTGCCCGGCGGCGCGCTGCCAGGCGTCGGTGACGGCAATGGCATCAAGGGAGGCGCGGACATCGTGCACGCGCACGCCCCAGGCGCCATGCTGGGCGGCCAGCGCCGAAATGGTCGCGGTGGCGGTCTCGCGACCATCCGGTGGGCGGGGGCCCGCGGCATCGGCGAGTAGCGCGCCGAGAAAACGTTTGCGCGACGCTCCGATGAGAATCGGCAATCCGTTGCCGACCAATTCGGGGAGCGCACCGAGCAGTGCCCAATTGTGTTCGGCGTTCTTGGCGAAACCCAGGCCGGGATCCAGGATCAACCTGCCCGGATCGACACCGGCCGCAACGGCCAGCTCCACCTGCGCGGACAGCTCGGCGAGCACCTCGGCGACGACATTGTCGTACTGGTTGGCGGGTCCGGTGTGCCGATAGTCGGCGCCCGCTCGCCAATGCATGAGAATCCACGGCGCATCGGCCGCGGCGACGACTTTCACCATGTCCGGGTCGGAGCGACCACCCGAGACGTCGTTCACCACGCTGACTCCGGCCGCGAGCGCCGCATCGGCCACACTGGCGCGCATGGTGTCGACGCTGGTCGGCACGCCAGCGGCAACCAGGCCGCGAATAACGGGAACCACCCGAGCCGCCTCGGTCTCCGGATCGATCCGGATGGCGCCGGGGCGAGTCGATTCACCTCCCACATCGACGATGTCCGCGCCGGCCTCGAACAACTCGATGCCGTGTGCGATGGCCAGACCGGGGTCGAGGTACTTGCCGCCGTCGGAGAAGGAGTCACTGGTGACATTGACGACACCCATCACCACGCAGGAGCGTCCCCCACGTGGAGTGACATTCCCGGGACCGGACACCGCGAACTCACTCACTTCCGCAGAATGAGATCAAGGGCCTCCGCCCGCGAGGCGGCACTGGATTGCAGCAGGCCGCGCACCGCTGAGGTGGTGGTGCTTGCGCCCGGCTTGCGGATGCCGCGCATCGCCATGCACAGATGCTCGGCCTCCACCACCACGATCGCGCCGCGCGGGTCCAGCTTGCGCATGACAGCATCGGCGATCTGACTGGTCAGGCGTTCCTGCACCTGGGGGCGCTTGGCGTAGAGATCGACCAGCCGCGCCAGCTTCGATAGTCCGGTCACCCGGCCGTGCGGGCCGGGGATGTACCCGACGTGCGCGACACCGTGAAAAGAGACCAGGTGGTGCTCACAGGTCGAGTACATCGGGATGTCGCGCACCAGCACGAGCTCCTGATGGCCCTCGTCGAAGGTGGTGTTCAGCACCGAATCCGGCTCGATGTAGAGACCGGCGAACATCTCTCGGTAGGCGCGGGCAACGCGGGAGGGGGTGTCGAGCAGGCCGGGACGGTCCGGGTTCTCCCCGACCGCGAGCAGCAACTCTCGGATTGCAGCTTCGGCGCGGTCCTGGTCGAACGGCCTACCGGTCTCCAGGGCGACGAGTTCCGGCTTGGCAACAGCCGAGCCTGCACCGTGGTGCTCGCGGTTGTCCGACTGGCCGTTCTCCGACTGGCCACCGCCCGACTCCGCTAGCGCGTGGCCGCCGACATGATTCTTGGCCGACAATCGAGGACACCTCCAAAATCTCGGGTGCCGGCAATTACTCGGCACCCCGATGGTCGAGCCTAATCGTCGCTGGCCGTGGCACGAACGACGGGCCCGAAGGCGGCAGTTCGGGACCACTCGGGTCCCGAGACTGCCGCCACCGTTTCAGTGCCGACCGTTCGGTCCATCCCAATCGCGATTGTCGCCCTCGTCGGCCGGGTTGGCCCGTCCCTGCTCGTCGTAGCCGCCCTGGTCGCCGCGACCGGGGCCCGGCTGGCCACCCGGTGGCTGATGCCACGGCTGCTGATAGCCGTGCCGTGTCTGCGGGTCGCCCTGACCCGGCCGGCCGCCGCCGTAGCCCGGTTGCCCGGGCTGCTGCGGCTGCTGCGGCTCGTCCCGAGGCGGCCAGCCCGGCGCCGACCAACCGGCCGGAGCGCCGTAGTCCGGCCGCGAGCCGTGCGTCGCACCACCCTGGCGCGGGTAGGCCGCCGTCGGAGCCTGCGGCAGCGGATAACCGGTCGCGGGCGGTGTGGGGTAGCCGTACTGCGGCGGGTTCTGGTAGCCCGACTCGAGGTAGCCGTTGGCAGCGGTACCCGCGGGCACCGGCGGCACCGGCGACTCCGGCGGCGGCCACGGCTCGCCGCGCTCGGCGGCCAGCTCGCCCGGCGTCTTCACCGGCGGCTTGTCCGAGGGCAGTCGATCACCGAAGTCGTTGAACGCGGTGATCCGCGGCCGCTTCTCCACCGTGGCGAGCAGTTCCTCGAGATCCTTGCGGTGCAACGTCTCTCGCTCCAGCAGCGCGGTCGCGAGGACATCGAGCACGTCGCGGTACTCGTTGAGAATCGCCCACGCCTCGGTGTGCGCGGCCTCGATCAGGTTGCGCACCTCCTCGTCGATGGCGCCCGCGACCTCATGCGAGTAGTCCGAACCCATGCCCATCGAGCGACCGAGGAACGGGTCACCCTGTTCCTGGCCGTAGCGCACCGCGCCGAGGCGAGCGCTCATGCCGTATTCGGTGACCATCGCGCGCGCGATCTTGGTCGCCTGGTCGATATCCGAGGACGCACCGGTGGTCGGCTCGTGGAATACCAGTTCCTCGGCCGCACGGCCGCCCATCGCCATCACCAGGCGGGCGATCATCTCCGAGCGGGTCATCAGGCCCTTGTCGTCCTCGGGCACCGTCATGGCGTGACCGCCGGTGCGACCGCGGGCCAGGATGGTGACCTTGTAGACCGGCTCGATATCCGGCATCGCCCACGCGGCAAGGGTATGGCCACCCTCGTGGTAGGCGGTGATCTTCTTCTCGTGCTCGCTGATGATCCGGCTCTTGCGGCGCGGACCGCCGACAACGCGGTCCACCGATTCCTCGAGCTGTTCGCCGGTGATCACCGCGCCGTTCTCACGCGCGGTGAGCAGGGCGGCCTCGTTGATCACGTTCGCGAGGTCCGCGCCGGACATGCCGACGGTGCGCTTGGCCAGACCGTCGAGATCGGCCTCGGGCGCGATCGGCTTGCCCTGCGAGTGCACCCGCAGGATGGCGCGACGACCGGCGAGGTCGGGATTGCTGACCGGGATCTGCCGGTCGAACCGGCCTGGACGCAGCAGCGCCGGGTCGAGGATGTCGGGGCGGTTGGTGGCCGCGATCAGGATCACACCGGTGCGGTCGCCGAAGCCGTCCATCTCGACGAGCAACTGGTTGAGGGTCTGCTCGCGCTCGTCGTGACCGCCGCCGAGGCCGGCGCCGCGCTGGCGGCCGACCGCGTCGATCTCGTCGACGAAAATGATGCACGGGCTGTTCTGCTTGGCCTGCTCGAACAGGTCGCGCACCCGGGAGGCGCCGACACCGACGAACATCTCGACGAAGTCCGAACCGGAGATGGTGAAGAACGGCACGCCCGCCTCACCTGCGACGGCACGGGCCAGCAGGGTCTTACCGGTTCCCGGCGGACCGTAGAGCAGCACGCCCTTCGGAATCTTCGCGCCGAGCGCCTGGTAGCGCACCGGGTTCTGCAGGAAGTCCTTGATTTCGTACAGCTCTTCGACAGCCTCGTCGGCGCCTGCCACATCCGCGAATGTGGTTTTGGGCATGTCCTTGGACAGCTGTTTGGCCTTCGATTTACCGAAGCCCATCATGCCGCCGCGACCACCGCCCTGCATCCGGGACATCACGAAAATGAAGAGGCCGAGCAGAATCACCATCGGCAGCACGAACAGCAGGATCTGGGTGAACCAGCTCTCCTGTTTGACCACGGTGTTGAACGGCGCGCCGGATTTCTGCAGAGCTTCGAATATCTGCGCGGACGCCTCGCCACCGCCCGGATACTTGGCGATGATCTTGTTGGAGCCACTGGTTGCGTCGTTGCCGTTGTTCAGCTCGATACGCAGCTGCTGCTCGCGGTCGTCGATCTGGACGTTCTTGACGTTGCTCTTGTCGTTCAGCTGAGTCAACGCCACCGAGGTGTCGACGCTCTTCCAGCCGCGCGTGTCATTGCCGAAATAGCTGAACGCATAGATCACGAGCAAGATGCCCGAGACTATGGCCAGGGTGCGAAACACAGTCTTGCGGTTCATAGAGCGTAGGCCGGGCGGCCAGTCCTTTCCGGTTCTCCGGTGCATGCCTGCGAAGCGTCGGGGTCGGCGGTGCCAGTTCTCACCCTGCTCCCAGCCGGATTCCGGGTGGGTTCGGATGCGGACATGCCACGTTACCGCGTACGGTCTACTCGATACATCGCGCAGTTCGGCAGTTGGTGCAGTTCGACAGGTAAACGGCCGGGGAACGACGGTGGTTCCCGAGGTCTCCGGTCGGGTTACTCCAAGTGGTCACAATCATGGCATGTTCGGCCTATCGTGAGCGACGACACAACACTGCGGCGTGAGCGACGGGCCCGAAGGCGGTAGCGCAGCGTAACCACGCAGGGCACCGCGAGCGCCGCAAATCAGACAAGAGCGCAGGGGGTATGGACATAGTCGAGCTACGGACACCCACAGCGATAGTGCGGCACGGGCGCGGGCGACTGATCGTCCTGCGACCGGGCACCGATGGCGAGCGCGTACTGGATGTGCCGGTCACGGACCTGCTGAAGGTCCGACTGAACCGGCGCGCCGATGACGCCGTCGTAATCGAGATCTACCTTCGTTACCCCACTCCGGTGCTCACAGGCGTGCCGGCGGACCGCACCCCTCTACCGGTATTGATAGCAGAACATGATGTCCCCGCAGCGACCGAGATCGTCGATCGGATCAACGATCAGATCTTGAGCTCGCAGCGCATCGACGTGGCCGCCCCCGATCTGAACCCGCCCGCCCCTGCGTGGGGCAAGGCCGGACCGACACGCGCGGACGTGGACCGGGCCGTGCGCAGGATGGCACCCAAGCGCGAAGCGAAGTCGGCGATAGCCGCACTGCATCGCTATGTCACAGTGGACGAATACGTGCTGGAGACCGCGATCGCGGTGGCGCACCCGCCCGCGGGCAGCGGACCGGGACTGCTTGCGGCGACCACCGGACGGGTGCTGTTCGTCTCCATCGGCACCGGTCCGCGCTACGCATACGAGCTACCCATCCCCGCCGTGCTGTGGGCTCGCACCACCGAGGGCACAGCGCCTGCGCCGGGTGAGATCGGCTCGATCCGCGGCGAGACCGGCATCGACGTGCACGACGGCAATATGACGCTGCATTTCACCGGCACCGACCGGGCCGACACCGAGCGGGTCACCTGCGCGGTGAACTTCGCCGTCCGGCGTGACTCCGCGGACGGCGCGGCAGGCCCGGCCGATCCCGGTGTCTCGCAGCTGTATTCCGAGTGGGAGCTACTGGTCGAGCGGCATTCGCTCGGCATGGTCGACGACACGCAGTTCCAGCGCTACGGGCGCGGGATCCTGCGGTCACTCCCCGACGGGAACTGACTGCAAACCGATCCGCCGCCACGGGCTGGTCGGGCGGGTCCACAGACGCAGTAGTTCCATGCGCCGGTCGACGCCGCCGTTCTTGAGTTCGGCCAGGTCCTCGCAGGCCTGCCAGTAGGTCCAGCCGGTGAGGTAGGCATCGCCGAACTGGCGCCAGTTCTTATATTTGCGCTGCGCCAGCGGCAAGGCGCGCGCCAGGTAGCCCCATGCGACGTCGGAGTCGAGATAGCCTGCGGTGAAAGCCATTCGAGCCACCGCAACAACCCGGGCCAGGTCCCAGGCGTGGATATCACTCGGCAGCGGCCGGGCAAGGTGATCGGTGAAACCGATCTTGATCGCCTGCGACCAGATGTCGTAATCGCGCACGAGCGCCTCGGGATTGTCCATGCCACGAAACGAGCCGACCTGACGCAGAAAGGCGCGGTGCCGATCGGCCCGCTCGCCGAACCGATCCCGCTCGCTCGCGTTGATCGAGGCCATCACCAGCGGATGCACCATGGCGTACAGCGGCGCATGCATGCCGTCGAGCAGCTGTTCCATCGACGCCTGCGCCTCGGTGCCGTCGGTGATGCCCCAGGCGCCGGTCAGCGTGTCGATGGCGAGTTCGCGGCGGTCACCGAGCGGATGTTCGCGTTCGGGGCCGAGCAGCAGCGCGTCGTGGAAGGCGTCCCATCGGGCCGAATAGAAGGCGCCGAGCGCCAACGATCGCAGTTCGTTCTCGGAGACCGCGGCGCCGGACCAATGGTCTTCCTCCCGCTTGTCCAGCTCTTCGTAGGGGAAAGTGGTCAGAGTGGGCACACCGCGGGCAGGCATGCCCCCGATTGTTCCCCATCGATCTTGAAACAACCTGAGTAATCGCCAAGGGAATCGACCGGTGTCAGGCAGGCGGAATTCGATCCGCCGGTGGCGACCCGAGCAACCACCACAGTGCGCGTCTGACAAGCGCCGTTCGCCGTCCCAGCAATTTAAACCTGATTTTTTCCTGTTTTTTCCCTGTCCTGGGATTCTTGCCCTGCCGCAGACGGTACAGAGGGCTAATGTGCATCCATGAGTGGAAACATCACCCTCCTGCGCGGCCTGGAACCTGCCCCTACCGAGCAGGAAATCTATGCTGCCGCACTGCAGTATGTGCGCACGGTCGGTGGCGTTTCCGGCCTGAGCACCACCACCAAGGCCGCCGTCGACAAGGCCGTCGCGGCCATTGCCGCAGCAACGACCCAGCTGCTTGCCGATCTACCCGACGGCAGAGTCGAGCCGCCCCGCGAAGAGTAACGGCCACAGCGTCGACCACCCGATCACGGCAGCGCGTCGACACCATAGGTAGCGACGCAGGTCAGCGCGAGTTCCAACGGCAGACTGCGCGCTTCGATCGGATGACCGAGCAGTTCCTCGATTCGCTGGATCCGGTAGCGAATCGTGTTCTTGTGCACCCCAAGCAGTTTCGCCGCGGCCTCCGGGCTGCGATGGCTCTTCAGGTAAGCGTGTAGCGTCTCGCGCAGCCGGGCGGCATTGGCGTCACGACCGGCAAGCACGCGTAACTCCCTGCCGATGAGCGCGCGCATGGCCGCGTCGTCGCCGCCTACGAGGTGGGCGATCTCCACCTCGCGATAGCTCGTGACCCGATCGGCATCCACCGGCCCGCGCTCGGCGACCTGTCTGGCCGCGACCGCTTCACGATGACTCTGGCGAAAACCCGCGACCTGCGCGGCGGGCACCCCGAAGGCGACCCGCACCGGCGGCTCCACCAGTCCGGCGGTCATGCGCGCCAACCGAGCCGGCGCGGCCAGTTCCGCGGCGTGCTGCTCATCGCCGAGGCCGACCCACGCCCACATCCCGCTGGCACCCGACGGCATGCTGAGCACTCGGCCGCTGCCGAGGGCCACCGCGAGCCGCGCGGCGACCCGGTCCAGCAGACCACTCGTCTCACCGTCACCGCCCGCGGGCTCGTCGGTCCACAGTACGAAGGCAAGGTGCTGCTGGGCGAGCCGGTAGCCCAGGCGCAGCGAGGCCTGCTCGACATCCGGTTCGTCACCAGCCAGCAGGGCGTGCACGGTTTCGGTGCACCGATTGAGGGCGGCGCGCAGCACCCGCTCCCGCTCCTCCATGTAGGTGTCGGTGAGCATCTCCACCGAGGTGCTCACCCATCTGGTCGACCGCTCGAACAGGCGCAGCAGTACCGCGCGCTCGATCTCTGGTGGCGGTGTCCGCTTGTCGATGGCCTCGGTCATGTACTCGAGCACCGCCTCCTGCCCCACGTGATAGGTCCGCAGCAGCAGCCGCAGGTCATAGCCGCGCCGGGCCAGCGTGCGCGCGAATGCGTGCGCCTCCTCGGGCAAGGTGAATTCGAAAGTGTCGCTGGTGAGTCCGCTCAGTACCACCCTGGCGTGTGCGCGGGTGCTCGCCGCGAGGTCGCGGCGGACATCGCGATCGGATAGCTCCGGGATGCGCGCGACGATCGCGCCGTCGAGTCGGTCGACGACCTGTTCGAGCGCCTCGCTGCGCATCGTTTCGTATACGTATTCGACGAGCCAGTCGCGTACTACTTCGCTGCTCGGCCCGACCGCGTCGGGCTCGGCTCGCGCGCTGTACGTCATGATTTCCTCCGATTTGTGCCTCGAGAACAAATTCAGCCGCATTCATTGACAAATCGGTCCAAGAAAGTCCCGCACACTTGTGCCACGATCATAGGTCAGTGAACTGATTCACAGTATTCGTTCGCCAGCGGTGCCCAGCACAACGTCAGTGGGAGAACAGCAGTGACCAACACCGAATCCGCGACCGGCGCGGCCAAGAAGGCCCCGGCACGCAAGACGCCCGCGAAGAAGGTCGAGCCTGCGGTCGAGCCGGCCGTCATCGAGGTGCGCAATCCCGGTACCGGCGAGGTCGTCGGCACCGTACCCGACCAGAACAAGGACGCGGTCGCAGCCAAGGTGCGCGAACTTCGGCTCTACCAGCCGGAATGGGAGGCCATCGGCCCCGACGGCCGCAAACAATGGCTGCTGAAGTTGCAGGACTGGCTGCTCGACAACACCGAACACCTCGCCGATGTGTTGCAGTCGGAGACGAGCAAGCCGCGCGTGGACGCCCTCATCGATCCTGCGTTCTCAGTAGATCTGACCGGCTATTACGCGCGCCGCGCCGCGAAGTTCCTCGCCGACGAACACCCCTCGCCGCACAGCCCGCTGGGCCGGGTCAAGAAGCTCACCACGGTGTACAAGCCCTACCCGGTCGTCGGCGTCATAACGCCGTGGAACTTCCCGCTGGCCATGCCGGTGATCGACGTGATTCCGGCGCTGGCGGCCGGTGCCGCCGTGCTCCTCAAGCCGTCCGAGGTGACCCCACTTTCCGCACTCGAGCTGGCCCGCGGCTGGGCCGAGATCGGTGCGCCGCCGGTGTTCGCCGTGGTCACCGGGGCCGGTGCGACCGGCGCCGCGGTGGTCGATAACGCCGACTACATCCAGTTCACCGGCTCGACCGCCACCGGCCGCAAGATCGCCGCGGCCTGCGTCGAGCGGCTGATTCCCTACAGCCTGGAACTGGGCGGCAAGGATCCGGCCATCGTGCTTGCCGACGCCGACCTGGATCGGGCCGCGCACGGCATCGCCTTCGGCGGCATGTTCAATGCCGGCCAGGTGTGCATCTCGGTGGAGCGGGTGTATGTGGAAGCGCCGGTCTACGACACCTTCGTCGCCAAGCTGACCGCCGCGGTGCAGGGCCTGCGCCAGGGCCTCGACGGCCGCGAGCCCCAGCATGATGTCGGCGCGCTCGCCAACGAGAACCAGGTGCGGATCGTGCAGGGCCACGTCGACGAGGCCGTCGCAGCCGGCGCCAAGGTGCTGACCGGCGGCAAGCGCACCGGCGTCGGAACCTTCTTCGAGCCGACCGTGCTCGTCGATGTCGACCACACCATGTCGTGCATCAACGAGGAGACCTTCGGTCCGACGCTGCCGGTGATGAAGGTCGCCGACGAGACCGAGGCGGTTCGGCTCGCCAACGACTCGGTCTACGGCTTGTCCGCCTCGGTATGGACCGGCGACAAGGATCGCGGCGAACGCGTTGCACGCCGGCTGAATGCGGGTGCGGTCAATATCAACGATGTTTTCTCCAACCTGTTCAACTTCGCCCTGCCGATGGGCGGCTGGGGGCAGTCCGGTGTCGGGGCACGCTGGGGCGGGGCGAACGGCGTCCGCAAGTACTGCCGCCAGCAGGCGATCACCAAGCCGATCCTGCCGACCCCGCAGAAGGAGTTGCTCTGGTTCCCGTACCAGATGCCCAAGCTGCTGTTCGCGGTCGGCGCGATGCGCGCCGCGGGCGCCCGCGGCCTGCGCCGCATCGACATTCCGGCCCTACTGAAGCTCAAGGGAGACACCAAGTGACCGCGGCGCGCGCGACGGGTCCGGAGGCGGCAGCGCCGCGTAACCACGGCCGCCGATCCAACACAAATGCGGCAAAGATCCGGGGGAAGGTCGTCGTCATCACCGGTGGTGCGCGCGGCATCGGGCTGGCCACCGCGACCGCGCTGCAGACACTCGGCGCGAAGATCGCGATCGGCGATATCGACGAGACCACCGTCAAGGACTCCGGGGCCGCACGCGACTTCGAGTTCTACGGCAAGCTCGACGTTACCGACTCCACCTCGTTCGAGAGCTTCCTCGATGCGGTGGAACGCACCGTCGGCCCCATCGACGTGCTGATCAACAATGCGGGCATCATGCCCACCGGCAAGTTGGTCGACGAGCCGGATCAGATCACCCGGCGCATCCTCGATATCAATGTCTATGGCGTAATTCTGGGCTCCAAGCTCGGCCTTGCGCGGATGCTGCCGCGCAAGCGCGGGCACGTCATCAATATCGCGTCGCTGGCGGGCGAGACCCACATCCCGGGTCTGGCCACCTACAACGCGAGCAAGCACGCGGTGCTCGGGTTCACCGACACACTGCGCGAGGAGTATCGGGGGTCGGGCGTCGAGTTCTCCTCGGTGTTGCCGACGCTGACCAATACCGAGCTCGGTTCCGGGGTGAGCGGCCCGAAGTTGCTGCGTTCGGCGGAGCCCGAGGAGATCGCCGATGCCATCGTCGGGTTGATCGCTGCACCGAAGTCGAAGGTCAGGGTGACGGCGATGGCCGGGTTCATCTCGCAGTTGGTGAACCTGCTTCCGGAATCCGTTGCCGATGGCCTGGCACGAGCGCTCGGTTCCGGCGATGCGTTCCTCGGCGCCGTGGATGCCGACAAGCGCAAGGCTTACGAGGACCGAGCGCGCAGCGTCTGACCCTGGGCACGCATCGAGGCGCTGCGGTCGTGGATGCACGACCGCAGCGCCTTTCGGCTGTCCAGGGTGGCGTCACGCCACGGCCGGACGTGGGCAGTCCGATCCACACGGCAAACTCATTTGTGACGAATATCACATAAGAATCCGATAGCGGCCCCTAGGGGCCCCGACGTCGATTCCCCGGCGTTGGCGGGCAATCTCCCGGCGGTCCCTATTGAGCCACGCAGGGACACTTCGACTCCCATAGCCGCTGGTCAACCGTCCATAACCGCCTGCGGCAGCCATACCCACGGCGGATGCGAGAAGTTCGCGGGCTCGATGGTGCAAATGACCACGACAGGCAATATGCTGTGTTTAACAAACCCACCGACTGTTTCTGCACCACTATCCGAACTTTCTGGCCTAATTTGGCTGGAAATTCAGGACCGATTCTGATAGCAAGGGGCTATGGACCCGCATTTGCGCGACCTGCGGTATTTCGTCGCTGTCGCTGAGGAACTGCATTTCACCAACGCCGCGCAGCGGCTGCACATCGCTCAACCCACCCTGTCGCGTCAGATTCGTCAGCTGGAACGCCAGCTCGACGTGGTCCTGTTCGACCGCAACCAGCGCAGTGTCGCGCTGACCGTCGCGGGCAAGGAACTGCTCGAAGGTGCCCGCAAGATCCTGGAACTCTGGGAGGTCACCAACGTCTCGCTCCAGGAAGCGGGCGAGGTGCTGCGCGTCGGCATCCAATCCGCGCTCGGCCGCGGTCTGATCAACGATCTGGAAAGCGCGAGCGGTCATCGACTCGCCCTGCACGCGGCGTCCTGGACCGACCCGTCCAGCGGCCTCGCCGGACGGCAGGCCGACCTTTCGCTGGTCTGGCTGCCGCTGCCCGATCCGAACCGCTACCGCTGGCAAGTGCTGCGCACCGAGCCGCGCTGGGTGCTACTGCCGGAGAACCATCCGCTCGCCGATCAGGAGAGCATCGAGTTCGCCGATCTGCTCGACGAGCCGTTCATTGCATTGCCCACCGAGGCCGGTGCGGTGCGCGACTTCTGGCTCGGCAACGACGCCCGCAATGGACGTCAGCCGAAGATCGGCGCGGAAGCCGCGACTGCCGAGGACAAGCTGGAGGCCGTGAGTCTCGGCCTCGGCGTCTGCCTACTCGCCGAGAACAATGTCCCGATGTACCGGTGGCCCGGTCTGACCGCGCGCCCGGTGACCGGGCTCGCGCCATGCGAACTGGCCGTGGCATGGCGGGCCGACGACAATCGCCCCACCATTCTCGAGTTCGCAGGCCGCGCCGCCGACGGCGGATTCTCCGCGCAGGCACCACAGGCGTCGGTCGCCTGACGGATCACGGGGCGCGCCACGGTCACGCCCGTCCGGCGCGCCACCGTCACGACGTCGGGCGCGCCAGTGTCACGGCGCGGTGCGCTCCCAGGGGTGCAGCGCTTCCAGTTGTGCAGACAGCCGCAGCAGGGTCGATTCACTGCCGGGCGGTCCCGCAAGCTGCGCGGCTACCGGCGTGCCCGAGCGGGGATGCATCCCCATCGGCACCGACGCGGCAGGCCAGCCGACCATGTTCCACAGTGGGGTGAATGGTGAGAATCGGGAGCTGGCGACAACATTGGCCAGCCAGCCCCTGGTGTGCCAGGCTCGGGCTTTCGGTGGCGCCGCGGCGAGCGTCGGCGTGATCACGACGTCGTAGCGCTCGAAGAATTCCAGGAGTCGTGCCTCTACCCGGTCGACCTGACCGGGGCGGACCAAACCAAGTCGCTGCACCAGCCTGCCGAGCGCGAGGTGGCGGCGGGTGCGCGGTTGCAGCCGGTCCGGATGGGCCAGCGTCGCGGCGTCCCGTGTCCCGACGGCGAGCCAGCGCAACAGGACCGAACTGATCGTTTCGCCATAGGGCAGCGTCGCCGGTTCCACCTGGTGTCCCGCCGCGGCGGCGGCCGATCCTGCGGCGCGGGCTGCCGCGGTCCAGTGCCGATCGACCCGGAAGAAGCGGGACGGTGGCGCGACGGCTAGCCCGATGCGTAGTCGGCCGGGTGGCTCGACCTCGGCTAGGTCCGGCCTGGCCGCCAGCACCGATAGCGCGAGCGCCGCATCTCCGACGGTTGTTGCGAGCACACCGTTTTCGACCATGCCCCCCCACGAGTCGACGCCGACCTCCGCGGGCACGGTGTGACGGCCCGGCTTGATCCCGAACACCCCGCAGCACGCCGCGGGGATACGCAGCGAACCGAGTCCGTCGTTGCCGTGCGCCACCGGAACCAGCCCGGCCGCGACCGCCGCCGCCGATCCGCCGGACGAGCCGCCGGCGCTGCGTGCGGTGTTCCACGGGTTGCGGGTGGTGCGGCCCTCGCCGTCGGTCATCGCCCACAAACCCAGCTCGGGAACCGCGGTTAATCCGACGATCACCGCACCCGCGGCGCGCAGTCTGCGCACCACGGGATGGTCGGCGGCCGCCGGATGCGTATCGGTGGCGGCCGAACCGCACAGGTTCGTCTCACCCTCGACCTCGAGGTTGTGTTTGATCGCGATCGGCACGCCGGCAAGTGGGAGCACATCCAGATCGGAGCGCTGTTCCAGCGCGAGCGCCTCGGCCTTCGCCTTGGCCGAGCGAACGACGGTGAACGCGTTCAGCTTCCGGGTGTCGGCAGCGATGCGCTCCAGCACCGCATCGAGCACCTCGGTCGGGCTGGTCGAACCGTCCCGCACGCCGGCGGCGATCGCCACGGCGGGTCCGCGCGGCGCGCCGGGATCAATCGGAGAATTCGGACCTGCTGCCTGGTTCACGCCCGCGGGGATCCGCTGGGCGGCTACTGTCTGCGGAGCTGCTTGCGCTACGGCCGTACCGTCCGCCACCGCTGTGGCCTCATTGTGCATGTGCTGGTTCTCCCCCGTCGCATCGTTGTCGAAATCGGGTGATCCGCTGTTGAGGCGCAAGTTATCATTTCGGATACTGCTCGGGGGACGATGTCGTCGGGTGTGGCGGAATTTATCCGCCACACGTACAGACCGACCAGTGCGGATTCTTCGGTATCCGCGGAACCAGTAGGTCCGAGAATGAGTACGAATTCCGAGAGAAGTTCCGAATCCACTTCGGGTTCCACGACCGGAGTGAGTCACGGTAGTGCCGTGGAAGCCTTCGCCACAGCGTGGAAATCGGCTGCCACGCAATCGCCACAGCGACCGCCTGAGATCGCCGATTATCTACCCGACGCGCACACACTGCGGCAGGAGGCGCTGATCGAATTGATCCGCGTCGACCTGCGTCACCGGTGGGTGCGGCGGGCCGGGTCCGCCGCACCGCGCAAACGCTTGGCCGATTACTGTGCGGAATTTCCCGAACTCGAACCCGACGACATCCCGGCCGGCTTGGTGTACGAGGAGTTCGTCATCCGCAGGCACAGCGGCGAGCGCGTGGATCCGCGGGAATGCCTGCGTGAATTCCCGGCGCAGGCGGCCGAGCTGGGGGCATTGCTCAATGCCGACGAGATAGATCAGAGCACGCGGCGGGCGGTGGTGGAAGACCCGACCGTGACCGCGCTTGCCGCGACCAGAACCGCGCAGGTGAACCAAACCACCCAGTCTCCTCGTAATACGGAGGTGACCCGCGCAACTTCCGACCTGACCGGGACGGCGGCCGCGACCCCGACCACGGTCGGGACCGGCCCCGGGCACTACGACGCGCTCGACCGGATCGAAGTCGGTCAGCGGATCGATGATTTCGATCTGCTGACCGGTCTGGGCACCGGTGCGTTCGCACGGGTCTTCCTGGCTCGGCAGCGCTCATTGCAGCGGCTGGTCGCGGTGAAGATCTCCGCCGACCACGGCACCGAGCCGCAGACGCTTGCCCAGCTCGACCACGACTACATCGTGCGCGTCTTCGATCAACGCCTGCTCGGCTCCGAGGACATGCGCGACAGCGGCGGGCGGCGGCTGCGTTTGCTCTACATGCAGTTCTTGCCGGGCGGCACGCTGCTCAGCGTGCTGCGCTGGATCCGCGCCACACCGCCCGCCGAACGCACCGGACGGCTGCTACTGGATGCGGTCGACGCGGCCATGGAGGAGAAGGGCGAGATCCGCCCGACCGATTCCAGTGTGCGCGCGGAAATCGCCGCGCTCAGTTGGCCGGAAACCGTGGCGTGGCTGGGACGCAGACTGGCGGAGGCACTCGAGTACGCCTCCTCACACGGCGTCCTGCACCGCGATGTGAAGCCTGCCAATGTGCTGCTCACCGCGGAGGCTGTACCGAAACTGGCCGACTTCAACATCAGCTTCAGCCGCAACGTGGCCGATACCAGCCCGGTGGCCTACTTCGGTGGATCGCTGGCTTACATGTCACCCGAGCAGCTGGAAGCCTGCCACCCCGGCAGTGAACGCACGGCAGCCGACCTGGACACCCGCTCCGATATCTATTCGCTGGGCGTGGTGCTGTGGGAATTGCTGACCGGCGCAAAACCGTTCGATGACACCACCGCGGGCGCAAATGAATACGGCGACGACACCACACTCGAGGCGATGCTGGAGCGGCGCACGTCGGGTGTGGATACCGCCGCACTGGCCCGGCTGCCCGCCAACTGCCCCGCAGCACTGCGGCGGGTGCTGCTGACCTGTCTGGAACCCGACCGCTCCCGGCGCTGGTCGGGTGGCGCGGTGCTGGCCAAGCAGTTCGACCTGTGCATGGACGCACGCGCGCGGGACCTGGTCGACCCACCGAGCGGCAGCTGGCGGCTGAAGCTGCGCTCATGGCGATTGCTGATCGTCGCGCTGGCCATCGGGATACCGAATGTGCTCGCCTCGATCTACAACATCCTGCACAACCAACACTTGATCGTCAGCAGAATGAGTGAGGACGCCCAGGAAACCTTCCTGGTCATCACCGGCGTGGTGAATGTCGTGCTGTTCCCACTCGGCGCGACGTTGATACTTTATCTGTCACGCTTGGTGCTGACGGTGCCATACGGGCTGCGCAGAGGCCGACGATACGACGCGGACACACTCCGACGAGCTAGAGCCGACTCATTGCTGTTCGCCGATCGAGCTGTGGTCATCGTGTTCTCGCTGTGGGTGTTCGCGGGCATCACCTTCCCGATCGCATTGAAATTGTCCACCGGCGCGATCGCGATGAGCGCGGTCGTGCATTTCCTC
The DNA here is from genome assembly GCF_046764895.1 of Nocardia sp. CWNU-33. NCBI lineage: Bacteria > Bacillati > Actinomycetota > Actinomycetes > Mycobacteriales > Nocardiaceae > Nocardia > Nocardia sp. CWNU-33. Next base: position 16,025 of record NZ_JBKOQN010000010.1, read on the forward strand.
ACCTCGATCGTGGTGTGCGGCGCGATCGCCGTGGCCTATCCATTCTTCCTGGTGGCCTTCTACATGGTCCGCTGCATATATCCGGTGTTCCTGCGGCACGGCGAAATCAGCACCGACGACGCGGTGTGGCTGCGCGGCCTCGACCGCCGCGCCAATGGCTATCTCGCAGTCGCCGCGTCGGTGCCGCTGCTCGCGGTGGCGGGCGTGACGTTCCTGCCGCCTACCGATATTCCGGCGGTGATCTTCGCGGTCCGCGTGCTGTGTGCGGGCGGCATTGTCGCGTTCATCGGCTCCTACCTGCTTTTCCGCGCCTTGGAGGACGACTTGAGGGCGCTGGAGCGGGTGGTCGCGCCGAGTGATGCGATCGGACGGGAGCCCGCCGCTCCCGCCGGGGCGGAGACCAAGGCGTGATCGAACCCGGCCTCGATCACGTCGCCAGGTTCGACGCCGATTGGCAACGCTGCCTGCGCGATGGCAGGCCCGACCCACCGTTGCTCACGGATTATGTGCCCGATGGCGCACAGGTGCGGCTGGCGGTGCTCACCGACCTGGTGCGCATCGATCTACGACAGCGTTGGATCCGGCCCGGCCGCGGCAAGCGAATCAAGGAGTACTGCAAGGAATTTCCCGAGATCGAGCACAGTCCGATATTGGCCGATCTGGTTTACGAGGAGTTCCTGATTCGGCGCAGGCACGCCCCCGTCGAGGCGGCGGCTTTCCTCGCCGAATATCCGGATCTGGCGACCGAGGTGCGCGAGCGTCTCGCCGCGGTTGGCGCCGACGCCGACGGTGAGGATGCCGAAAACCACAGTGCCCCTGCCGAACTCGACAGCGCACAGGCCGCCGCGCTCGTCGCCGATCTGGCGCCGGGACAGCGCGTGGACGACTTCGATCTGCGCACCGATCTCGGGACAGGCGCACTCGGCCGCGTCTTCCTCGCCACGCAGCGTTCCATGCAGCGCCTTGTCGCCGTGCGTTTTTCCGCGGGTGCCAGCGCCGCGCCGCGCACCATGGCGCAGCTGGACCATCCGCACATCGTCCGGGTCTTCGATCAGCGCATGCCCGTCGACTCGGCGGCACTGCGACTGGTGTATATGCAGTATCTGCCCGGCGGCACTGCGTTCGACCTGCTCGCCGAGCGGCGGCGCGGCCCGGAGTCAGCGGGCGGCGCGCTGCTGTTGCGGACGGTGGACGCGGCCATGGAGGCGAAAGGCGAGATCCGGCAGACGGATTCGAGTGTGCGCGCCGAGATCGCCGAGCTCAGCTGGCCGGAGACGGTCGCATGGATCGGTCGGCGACTGGCGGACGCACTCGATTACGCCGACCGCAACGAGGTGGCACACCGCGCGATCAAACCGTCGAATGTGCTGTTCACGGCCGAGGGCATCCCGAAGCTTGCCGATTTCGCATTACCCGACACGACCAGGCCCATCGCGCAAGACGATTCGCCTGCCTACCGCTCGCCCGAGGAGCTGGCAGCGGCCCTCGATCCGGCCGCGCCCGAACCGGATACGCGCAGCGACATCTTTTCCCTCGGGGTGCTGCTGTGGGAAATGCTCACCGGCAGTCTCCCGTTCGACGACGACGGCGACACCGCGGCAACCCAGCCGCACCACGCGCTCGACCATCGCAAACGCGGCGTGCGAAGCGCTGCGCTGGAGCGCATTCCGGCGGATTGCCCGGCAGCATTGCGGCGGATTTTGCTTACCTGCCTGGAGCCGGAACCCGAACAGCGCTGGCCGAACGGCGCGACGCTGGCGCAGCAGTTGGATCTGTGCCTGGATGCACGCGCGCGCGACCTCGTCGACCCGCCCGAACGCAGCTGGCGACGGCGCCTGCGGCCGTGGCGGATCCTGCTGGTTTCGCTCGCGATCGCGGTACCGAATGCCCTCGCCTCGGTGTACAACGTCGAGCACAACGCCAAGACGATGCACTATCGCCAAACCGAGTTGGCCCAGCACCAGTTCGAGATCTTCACCGCTGTGGTGAATGTGGTGTCCTTCTCCGTCGGCACCGCAGTGCTCGTTTACCTGTGCAGATACCTGATTTCGGTGCCGCACGGACTGCGCACCGGGGTCCGCTACAGCCCGGAGGTGCTGCACCGTACCCGCACGGATGCGGTGCTGCTCGGCGACCGCGCGGTCCTGGTCATCATCTCGATGTGGCTGCTGTCGGGGATCTCGTTCCCGGTCGCCCTGCACCAGACCGCCGACGGCGTCGCAGCGGCCGACTACGCCCATTTCGTGGCTTTACATGTGGTGAGCGGCGCCATCGCACTGACCTATCCGTTCTTTCTGGTGAACTTCTACGGGATCCGGTGCATTTACCCGATGTTCCTGAGCCACGGCGAGATCCATGAGCGGAACGCGGCGCGGTTGCACGGGCTGCGACGCCGAGCCGGGTTCTATCTGAGCCTCGCGGCGTCGATTCCCCTGCTCGCCGTCGCGGGCGCGACCCTGCTCGCACCGTCGGATCTCGACAAGATCATCGTCAATGTGCGGGTGCTGTGCATCGGCAGCATCATCGCCTTTATCGCGGTGTATATCCTGTTCCGAGCACTGGAGAACGATCTGCGCGCGCTGGAACGAGTGACCGCGCCACATCTGCACAAGAACGCGGACGCCGCGTCCGCGCCGTGAGCGATGGAGAATCAGCAGCGATGAATGCTCCGTTCGGGCGTCTGGTCAGTCTGTCGCATGTGCACGATCCGGCGACGACACCGCTGTTTCCCGGCGACCCGGAATTTCGCACGGATATCGCGGCGACAGTGGCAAACGACGGCTACTACCTGCGCTATATCCAGCAGGGCGAGCACACCGGAACCCATTGGGGCGCACCGATTCATTTCCACGCCGACGGCCTGGCCGCCGACGAGCTCGATCTCGAAGACCTGCTGCTGCCTGCGGTCAAGATCGATGTGCGGGATCAGTGCGAACGCGACCGCGGCTACGCGATCACCGTTGCCGACATCAAGGAATGGGAAAGCAGGCATGGTCGCATCGCCGACGGGTCCGCGGTGATCGCCTGGACCGGCTGGGATGCGAAATGGGGCACTCCGGAGTTCCTCGGCACCGCCGAAACCGGGGACCAGCAGCCGGGTTTCGCGGTCGAGACCATGGAATGGCTATTGCGCACCGGCCGTCTCGGCCACCGCGGCGCGCTCGGTATCGACACCTTCGGACCGGATCTCGGCAGCGACGACACCTATGCGGTGTCGAAATTGCTGTATCGGGAGCACCGAATCAGCTTGGAATGCCTCGCCAATCTCGCCGCGCTGCCCGTCACCGGCGCCTGGGTGCTCGTCGGCGGTGCGCTGTATCGAGGCGGGTCGGGTTCGCCTGCAACGATATTCGCGCTCATCACCGATAGGTCGGTGGAAACGTCGATACCGGGCGCATTCCGGCGGGCGCCGGAATGAGCAGCGGTGTTCTTTACTCGCCCCCGTAGACCTTCGGGTCGAGGGTTCCGATGTAGGGCAGGTCGCGGTAGCGCTCGGCGTAGTCGAGGCCGTAACCGACGACGAATTCGTTCGGGATGTCGAACCCGACGTGTGCGACGTCCACGTGGGTGCGCAGCGCATCGGGCTTACGCAGCAGGGTGACAACCTCGAGCGAGGCCGGGTTGCGGGTGGACAGATTGCGCTTGAGCCAGGACAGCGTGAGACCGGAGTCGATGATGTCCTCGACGATCAGCACATTGCGGCCCGCGATGTCTTTGTCCAGATCCTTCATGATGCGCACCACGCCGGATGACGAGGTGGACGACCCATAGGAGGACACCGCCATGAATTCCATCTGGGTCGGAATCGACAGCGCCTTGGCCAGGTCGGTCATGAAAAAGATCGCGCCCTTGAGCACGCCGACCAGCAGCAGATCGCCTTCGGGGGCATCGGCGGGATAGCGCTTGGCGATCAGCTCGGCCAGTTCCTGCGTCTTGGCGGCGATCTGTTCCTCGGTGATCAGCACCGACGCGATGTCATCCCCGTACACGTCAGTTGTGTCCTTCCGTGGTGTTGATCCCGAGCGACCGATCCATTATGTGTCATCGGCCTGTGCTTTATGTGTCATCAGCGCAGACACATAGTCAGCCTGCCATGTTCGCGCGCCGCGACCAACCTGCTGCCCGGCCCGCCGCCGCCGACAGCGACGCCGCCCTGACCGCGCCAGGCGATGATCAATTCGTCGACGGCGTGTAAATGCTTGCCGGTCAGGGCTTTCGCACCACCCGCGAGCAGCCAGGCCCGGATCGCCCGGCGGCGCAGCGCGGCAGGGGCAGTGGCGAGGGTCTCGATCGACAGGCTCACCCCATTACTGTCGGAGCCCTCAGAGTGCTCGCTGTTCGAGTCGACGCTCGCGGCCCGCAGCAGTTCGCCCGCCAGCGCATCCAGTACCGCACCGTCGGCGCGCAACTGTTCGGCGGTGCGTGCGAGCGCGGCCGCCACCCCGCCGCCGAGTACGTCCTCCAGCAGCGGCAACACCTCGGTACGCAGCCGCACCCTGGTGAACTCCGGCGCCGAGTTGTGTGGATCCTCGTGGGGCGTCAACCCGAGATCCGCGCACAGCTGTCTGGTCGCTGACCGTCGAACTCCGAGCAGCGGCCTGCCCCATGGATCGGCGAAAGCCGCCATCCCCTGGATCGAACGTCCGCCCGACCCGCGCGCCAGGCCGAGCAAGACCGTCTCGGCCTGGTCATCGAGGGTGTGTCCGAGCAAGACCGGCACCCCGGCCCGTGCCGCGTCCAGTGCTGCGTAGCGAGCCTGCCGCGCCGCCGCCTCCAGCCCACCCGCGCTGCCGACCTGCACCGCCAGCACTCGAGCCGACCGGCAACCGAGTTTCAGCGCGGCCGCCGCGGCGACGGCCGCGACCTCCCCCGAGCCCGGCTGCAACCGGTGGTCGACAACCAGTGCGTCGACGTGCCCCGCCTCCACCACCGCTGCCGCAGCGAGCGCGAGTGAGTCGGCCCCGCCCGACAATGCGACCGCAACTCCCGACGAAACCTCCGGCGCGTACTCCGCCAGCCAGCCCCGCACTGCCCTGCGTACTTCGAGCACCGCCTCGGTCTCGGGGAGACGAGGCACCGTTTTCCCGGCCCCCACCTGCGGGTTCCGTGACGTCGTTCGTCCCGCACCGCTCATATCAGGAGCCTACCGAGGGTAGTGAAATGGCCTAACCCAGTACCCGGGTGATCCACCGCTGCGGGTCGTCGATTTCGTCCAACCGCGGCAGGGTGTCCGCATCCGTCCACACCGTGTTGAACTCCGCCATGCCGACCCGGTCGACGACATGGTCGACGAAGGCCTTGCCGCGCACGTACTGGGCCACCTTCGCGTCGACGCCGAGCAGGGCCCGCAGCAGGCGCTGCAGCGGATTGGTCGGACGCTTGCGGCGCTTGTCGAAAGCGGCGCGGATCTGTTCGACCGACGGGACGACGGCCGGTCCGACCGCATCCATCACATGGTCGGCGTGGCCCTCGAGCAGCGTGCCCAGCATCAGCAGCCGATCCAGCGCCGCGCGCTGCGGCGGCGCCTGGGTGGCGCGCAGCAGGCCGACGACGCCACGCGCGCTCGGATCGTCGGTGGTGGCGCCACTGCGGCGGTCCCGTACCTCGGCGAGCAGCCGGTACAGCATCTCCGCCAGCGGCTCGTCGCCGACCGCGCCGAGAGTGTCGACATTGGCACGCATGTATTCCGCGAGCCACGGAGCGGAGGAGAACTGCACCCGGTGGGTCACCTCGTGCAGGCAGACCCAGAAGCGGAAGTCGGACGGCGAAACACCGAGTGCGCGTTCCACCGCCATGATGTTGGGAGCGACGAGCAGCAGCGTGCCGTCGGGACCGGTGAACGGGTCGTACTGGCCGAGTATCGCGGTGGACAGGAAGGCCAGCATTGCCCCGGCCTGCACGCCCGCGGGCTTGCCCACGAGCACACCACGCTGGGTGTTGGAATCGAGTCCGGTGCCGGTGAGCTGGCCCATGGAATCGGCGGCTGCCGCGATCCAGCCGGGCCGGTCGACGATCCTCGCCGCGGGGACCTGCTGGTCGTCGAGCAAGCCGCTCACCTCGCGGACCGGCCCTTCGGCCCGTATCGACGCGTCGGCCAGTTCGGCGACGACCCGTTCGGCGGAATAGCGCGAAGTCCGCGGCCCAGCGGGGACAAGAGCCGCACCGGTGCGCGCGGCCAGCTGCCAATCGACGGCGCCGGACAATCCGGAACGACGCCGCTCGGAGGCGCCGTTATCTGGCCCCGAGCGGGCATCGGCTGTTTTGTCAGCGCCTTCGAACATCGTCATCCACCCGTCATGAGCATCCACAATTGCGCAGCGTGCCTGCTATCGCGTCCAACGCGGGCCTGCTGGCCTCCGGCGGCCGCTCGTTGGACATCAACGCGAACGTCAGCACCCGTCCATCGTGGTCGAGTACATAACCCACCAACGTGCTGGCCACCGACAGAGTTCCGGTCTTGGCGCGTACCCAACCCGCGCCCGCCCGGTCCCGACTGACGTAGCGGCCTGCCAACGAGCCGGTCGCACCTGCCACCGGCAGGTCATCCAGTAGCGGCGCCAAAGTGACCGCGAGCCGATCGGTTTCGGGCCTGGCCATGGTGTTACTCGGCCGCACAGCGCTGGATCCGCTCGGCTTGGCCGCGGTCGCCAGGATCTTGTCGAGCAGCCGCGGTGGCACCCGATCCTCCGTCGAGAGTCCACTGTTGTCCTGCATGGACATTCCGGTGAGATCGAATCCGGCCCGGCTCAGCGCGGCGGTCACCGCGGCGACCGCCCCGGTGAACGACGGCTCGGCTCCGGTCGCGGCCGCGATCTCGCGGCCGATCGCCTCGGCGAGCACGTTGTCGGAGTGGACCATCATGTCGCGCAGGCGGTCCCGCAGCGGTGCGGACTGCACGCTCGCGATCTGCTGCGCACCGGGCCCTGCCGTGCCGATACGGACCCGGCCCGGGTCGAGGCCGAGTTCGGTGGCGAGTCGCCGTCCGGCGTCCAGCGCCGGGGTCGCGGTGCGCGGGGAGTATTCGACGAGGGGATCGAGCCTGCCGCCGTCGATCATCACCGGTTCGATCGGCGCGATCGAACCCTCGGGGATATCGACGGGTTCCCAGCCCGGCGCCATGGTCGGCCCGGCGAACGCGGAGATGTCCACCACGATGGTGTCCACCGCGCGGCCCGCCGCGTGGATCTGGGCCACCAGGTCCGAAAGGCGCGGCCCGTTCGGGTAGTAACCCCTGCCGTCGGGCTGCGCGGTCAGCGTCGGATCACCGCCACCGACCAGCACCAGCTCGTTCGGCGTCGAGCCCGCCACCACGCGAGTGGTCACCCGATGGTCCTGCGGCAGCGTGAGCAGCGCGGTGGCCGTGGTCAGGATCTTTGCGGTGGAGGACGGGATCATCGGCTTGTTCGCGTCACCGCTCCACAGCACGGTCGCACTGTCGGCATCGCTGACCGATCCGGCGAACGCGCCGAGATCCGGATTACCGACGACGGCGGCGAGCGCAGCGGCGATGCCTGCGGGGGTCGGCGCGGGCGCATTCGACGGCGCGGGCGCAACCTGCGGGAACGGCCGGACCGGTGCGGGCGGGGCCGCGATCGTCAGCCCGCCGTGCCGGAATTCATCCGTCCACGGCTTCAGGGCAAGCAGCACTGCTCCGCTCGCCACCAGCAGCACGACCAGGGCAATCGAGAATCCGACCCACATGTTGCGGCGCCGCCGGGCGGCCAGACCACCGATATTTTTACTGCTCCGACCAACCACGTCCCGCCGTCTCTCCTCAACGCGGCCGCCTGCCGCACCCATGTGCTCGCCGACCACACTATCCTCGTTGCGCAACCGTTCCCCCGAACAACCTGACAAGTCGGCAGTTCGTGCCTGCTCGGCTCATACATGCATCGAAAGAAGGAGATGGCGTGGAGTTCGACGTCACCATCGAGATCCCCAAGGGTTCCCGTAACAAGTACGAGGTCGATCACGAGACCGGCCGGGTCCGGCTCGACCGGTTCCTCTACACATCCATGGTTTACCCGGCCGACTACGGCTACATCGAGAACACCCTCGGTGAGGACGGTGACCCGCTGGACGCGCTGGTCCTGCTCCCCGATTCGGTGTTTCCCGGCGTGCTGATCGAGGTGCGCCCGGTCGCGATGTACAAGATGACCGACGAAGCGGGCGGCGACGACAAGGTGCTCTGCGTTCCCGCCGGCGACCCGCGCTGGGACCACATCCAGGATCTGGCCGATGTGCCGGAGTTCGAGCTGGCGGCGATCAAGCACTTCTTCGAGCGCTACAAGGATCTCGAGCCGGGCAAGTTCGTCAAGGGCTCGGAGTGGGTCGGCCGCGCCGAGGCGGAGGCCGAGGTGGAGGCCTCCTTCAAGCGGCTGCAGGACAACGGCGGCCACTGATTCCCCGGCGTACAAGAGCGGGAAGTCCAACGCGAGCGGACTTCCCGCTCTTGTCGTTTCGATCCTTCCGACCCTCCGTGCACCAGGTCACGGGCGCTCCATGACGCGCAAGTGACGGGATCGACGACGCTCGGCGATGACCTGATCCACATGTTCGCGCAGCAGCAGCACGATCGGCGCTTCCAGCTCGTGGTCGAGCCGCTCGTGGGTGAGATGCGCATCCTCCATCGGTGCGAAGATCTCGGCGGCCGCCCGGAACACCCGAGCGGAGTCCGCCGCCCGTCCGAGCCCTTGCAGGATCACACCATGCAGCACCAGCACTCGTGCGCGGTGCAGCGGACCGGTCGCCCGTGTCAACGCCCGCACCGCGCCGTCGACGACCGGCTCGGCCTCGGTCAACCTCCCCGCCATCAGGTACACGTGGGCAAGACGGGCCAGCGCCCAACCCTCCCGCAGCAGCACGCCACTGGCCCTGGCCAGCCGAACCGCATCACCGCACAGCGCCACTGCGCCGCGATGATCGCCCTGATAGCTGCGGCTCACCCCCAGCTCATGCGTGGCAAGCGCCTCCAGCGCAGGATTGCCGATCGCGGCGGCCAGCGCCATGGCGCTGCGGGCGTGTTCCTCGGCCTCGGCGAATCGACCGGCGTCGGACAATGTCTTGCCCGCGTGCACCAGGCAGGTGCATTCGATCGCCGGATCGCCGACGCGACGCGCCAATCGGATCGCGCGGTCGACATGCGCGAGCGACGCGGCGGCCTCGACGCCCATTCGAGTGGACGAGGCGAGCAGTTGCGCCGCAAAGGCCGTCAGCCTGGCATCGGTGCCCGAGTCACCGCCCAGGGACAGCGCGATCCGCTGATGATCGCGACCCGCGCGTATCGCACCGAGCGCGTAGGTGAAGATCGCGCCGAGCGCGACCCTGACCCGGCATTCGACCGCGCGGTCACCCTCGAGCAGCGCCGCGTCGAGCAGCAGTTCCAGGGCCCGCGCCAACTCCTGGCAGTTGGGCCCGCCATCGATCAATTCCGCAGTGGCCCATGCGATGTCGGCGGCCACCGGCAGCCCGGCCCCGCCCACCTGCGCGGCCTGTTCATACAGCGAGACCAGATTGGGGCGTTCTGCGCTCAGCCACGCCTGCGCGGCCGTGCTGTCGGCGAAGGACATCCCCTTCGAGCCGGTGCTGCGCAGATGCTCCGGCAGTCGAGTGCCCGGATTGCACACTGTCACTACGTTTTTCACGGTGGCGAGATAGTGATCCAGCAGCCGTGACAGCGGTCCGGACGCGGGATCGGCGGCGGGGCAGGGCGGTAGGTCACGCGCGAACAACCGCGAGAGATCGTGATAGCTGTACCGGCCGGGTGCGGTGGACTCCATCAGGTTGAGATCGACAAGGGATTCACACACCTGCTCGATCAGCACTCGGTCCGCACCCAGGATCGCGGCCGCACCGTCGAGCGAAATCTCGGCGACGCCGGGCACAGCCAGCATCCGAAATGCTGTGGCCTGTTCGGCATGCAGCTGGTCGTAGCTCAATTGGAACGCCGCTTCCACGGCCAGATCGCCGGTGCGCAACAGCCCGAGACGCTGCTGCTCGTCGATGAGCCGTTCGGCCAGGCAGCCGACGGTCCAGCTCGGCCGTGCGGCCAGCCGCGCCCCGATGATCCGCACCGCGAGCGGCAGCCCACCGCACGCGGTGATCACATCTTCCACCGCAGCGGGCTCGGCGGCGACCCGATCGACGCCGACGAGGGTGGCCAGCAGGTCGCGCGCTTCGTCCCGACCGAGCAGACCGAGGCGGACGTCGAGTGCACCGGGTAGCTCGGCCATCGCCGATCGGCTGGTGATCAGCACCGCCGAACCGGGCGTGCCGGGAATCAGCGGGGCGACCTGCTCGGCGTCGCGCGCGTTGTCCAGCACGACGAGCACGCGCCTGCCGTCCAAACAGCTGCGGTATTGGGCCGAGCGCTCTGCAAGGGTGGGGGCGATCTCGCCCTCGGGTACTCCGAGGGCGCGCAGGAAATCACCGAGGGTGTCGATGGCAGGCGTCCCGGAACGCTCGGTCCCGTGCTGCCCCGGCGGGTGCGCGAATCCATGCAGATCCACATGTAATTGCCCGTCCGGGAACCGGTCTCGAATGCTGTGGGCGATGTGCACAGCGAGCGCGCTCTTGCCGATCCCGCCCATGCCGCCGATCGCGCAGACGGGGACGGCACTGCGGTCGGTGCGGGTGAGCCGGTCGGTGATGCGCCGGATCGTCTCGGCCCGGCCGGTGAAGTCGGCGATGTCGGCGGGCAGCTGGGCGACCCGCATCAGTGCGCGACGGGCGCCGGGCAGTGACGCCGGCGCCTCCTCGACAAGTCCCGGTGCAGGCAGCTCGGCGCACAGCATGCGCTGGTGCAGATCAGCCAGCCGTTTATCCGGTTCGATGCCGAGCCGCTCGATGAGCATGTGCCGAGTGTCGGCGTACACGGCGAGCGCTTCCGCTCGGCGGCCCGCGTGATACAGCGCGGTCATCAGCAGTGCGCGGGTCTGTTCGCGCATCGGATGTTCGACGCTGAGCGGCGCCAGTTCGGCGATGGCTTCGGTGTAGCGGCCGAGCCGCAGGTCGAGTTCGATGCGTTGTTCGAGCAGGGCGGCGCGGCGTTCGATCAGGTGGGTACGCTGCCGATCGGCGTAGGGACCGGGCAGGCCGGCCAGCGGCGTGCCCGACCACAAGCGCAGCCCGGAATCCAGTCGCTGTCTTGCCGATTCCACTCTGTCGAGAGTGTCGGCCCCGCTGAGCTGCGCGAGGCAGTCCTCGACGAGCTCGACATCGACGGCGCCCGGCTCGAGCCGCAGCATGTATCCGCCGCCGACGCCGACGAGTACGGTGGGTGGCGCGCCGGCCCGGCGATCGGGTTCCAGGGCCCGGCGCAGGTGCAGGATGTGGTTGCGCACCGCACCGACCGCGCTCGGTGTCGGATGCTCGCCCCACACGCCCGCCACCAGCTCATGGACGGTCGCCGCGCGCCCGTGGCGCAGCAACAGCGCGACCAGCAGCGCCCGACGCTGCCTGGATCCGAGGTTGATTTCCGTCTCGCCGCGCCAAGCACGAACCTCACCGAGCACAGCGAACCTCAACATGTATTCCCATCTCCGACCACTCCGCGACACACCAATGAGCATCGATGACCCTGCACCATCGAAATGACACTCAATCAGAGCATTGATGAGATTTTCATGACGGCGAAAGGGACACCCGGCATGGCCGAATGTCCCTCTCTGGTCCGCGGATTCGATCAGTAATAGATGTACAGATCCCAGCCGCTCCAGGTTTCCACGCATTCCCAGTACCAGCCGCCGGTAACGGGGGATTCACCGTCGGCACGGCAGCCGCCGTAGGTCGCGTAAGTGCCGTAGTAGTAACCGGTCGCGGTCGTGCGGTACTCCGGTGCGGCCGAGGCACTCGCTGCAGTCGACACCCCGGCGACGGCAGCGGTGGCCAGCAGGCCCGCGGCAAAGAAGGATTTGAGACGCATTTCATTTCTCCTGAAAAGCGAGGTTGATTCTGACCGCACTCACGTTATGGAGTTCGAGTGCCCTGAACAGCCACCCCTAGGGTTCGATCGACCAAGCCCTCGGGAGGTTTCACCTTCGCCACCCGAAGCCGAAACCGTCGGTGGTAGTGCTGGCACTACCGCGCCACCCCCGCAGCCGGTACCCCGAATTCGGGTACGCGTGGCATGGGCGGTGTACGCCGGAATTCCTAGGCTCGAATCCGAAAGGGAGCACTGACGACTCCCGGGCTCAACTGGAGGAAATCACTGCTCATGAACATCATTCGGCGAAATTCCACCAGGGTCGCGCTGTCCGGAATCGCAGTCGGGGCGATCTTCGCCGCGACCGCATGCAGTGCTGACACCTCGACGCCCGCCACCCCGACGGCGGCGCCGTCTCCGGCGCTCGTGCGGGCATTGGACCAGGTCGTCGCGAGCGGCTACCCCGGCATTCAGGCGGTCATCGACGGCCCCGGCGGGCATCGAGTCCTGACCGCCGGAGTCGGCGATCTGCAGACCGGCACTCCATTCGCCGCGGACGCACAGGTCCGGATCGGCAGCAATACCAAGACCTTCGTGACAACGGTGCTCCTGCAGTTGGTGGCCGAAGACAAGGTGCAGCTCGACGCCCCCATCGAGCAGTACCTGCCCGGCGTGGTGCAGGGCAATGGGAACGACGGCCACCGAATCACGGTGCGGCAGTTGATGCAGCACACCAGCGGCATCCCCGACTACCTCGGTCACGGCACGGTCGACGGCGGCATGGCGAGCGGGGGCACCCAGCTCGACCCCACCTCCGAAGCCATCCGGTGGCAGCGCTTCGAGCCCGCGGAGCTGGTCCGCAGGGCGATGGCCATGCCGCCGAATTACGAACCCGGCGCGCGCGCCGAGTACACCAACACCAACTACATCGTCCTCGGCATGCTGATCGAGAAGGTGACAGGTCGATCGCCCGCCGCCGAGATCACCCGCCGGATCATCGAACCGCTCGGCCTGCGGGCGACCTACTTTCCCGCGCCCGGCGACACCGGAATCCGCGATCCGCATCCGGCCGGATACCACTCGGTCGAGGGGAAGCGCGTCGATTTCACGAACACCGAAACCTCCTGGGCCGGCGCAGCGGGCGCGATGATCTCGACCGGCGCGGAGGTAAATCGGTTCTTCAGCGCGCTACTCGGCGGAAAGCTTTTGCCCGCGGCGCAATTGGCCGAAATGCAGCGGACCGTGCCCTTCGACCGCGAGCCGGGAGCCGGCTATGGACTCGGGCTGATCCATCGCCCCGTGCCCTGCGGCAAAGAGGTCTGGGGACACGGCGGCAGCATCCCCGGCTTCGAGGTCCGCACCGGCGTCGCCGCCGACGGCACCGCGGTCGTGGTGTCCACGAATCAACTGCCGACCAACCAAGCGGAGTTCGACGCGGTCGAGAACGTCTTCAAGGTCGCCATCTGCGGCGACTGACCCACGAAACCCACGCCCCCACCTTCGTATTCGATCGAGCATCGGAGAATCGACAGTGAAACGCCATAAGGCGACGATGGCCGTCCGGACCACCTTCGCCGCTCTCCTCGCGGGCACCGGTCTGGCCTGCGCCGCCCCCGCCGATGCCCACGGTCCGACGCTGGATCGCTTCTACAGCCAACAGCTGCAATGGAAATCGTGCGACGACCCACGCCTCGACCCGGCGGGCGCGCAATGCGCCGATATCTCGGTGCCGCTGAATTACTCCGAACCACAGGGCGAAACGATCACGGTGGCGATTTCGCGGATGGCCGCTACCGATCCGGCGCAGCGGCATGGAGTAATGCTGTCCAATTCCGGCGGCCCCGGTGGCCCCGGACTCGATTTCATGGTCGAGGTCAGTGCGGGCATGACCCCCGACGTGCGGGCCCGATACGACCTGATCGGCATGGATCCGCGCGGTGTCGGGCGCTCGTCGCCGCGAGACTGCCATTGGCCGCGCGGCTTCGGCTTGCAATCCGCCGGGATCGATGCGGTCGGTTTCGCGGAATCCGTTGCCACGCAAGGTGATCTGGCCGCCCGCTGTGCCGCCACCGAAGGCGAGCGCCTGCGATACTTCACCACTCGCAACACCGCGCGGGACATGGATGTGATCCGCGGCGCGCTCGGCGCCGAGAAAGCCAGCTACTTCGGCACCTCCTACGGCACCTACCTCGGCGCGGTTTTCACCCAGATGTTTCCGGAGCGCAGCGACCGGATCGTGTTGGACAGCAGCGTCGATCCGGACCGGTACGGCACGGTCGGCATGATGCAGGACATGGGCCCGACCAACGAGGCCGCGCTGGACCTGTGGGCAGACTTCATGGCGGCCGACGACGGCAAGTACCACTTCGGCGCCACCCGCGAACAGGTCCGCGGCAAGATCGTCGACCTGATCCGGCGCGCGGCCGCGGACCCGATCCGGCTGGGCGAGTTCGCCATCGACGACCACACACTGCCGATGATGCTGTTCATCGGACTGGACGACCCGCGCAACTATGAAAAGCTGGCCGGGCAGATCCGTCAGGTCGCCGACGCTGCCGAAGGCAAACCGGTCGAGATCGCACCGGAACTCGACGCCATGTTCTCGTTCATGCTCGACGCGAAGCCGCGCGACAATTCGGCCCAGATGGCCATCATGTGCGGTGACGTCGCAACGCCTCGTGACCCAACCCTGTACTGGCGCAATATCGAAGCCGGTCGCGCGACCCAACCGGTCTTCGGCGCGTTCGTCAACAACATCACCCCGTGCGCCTTCTGGGCGCCGCCCGCCGAACCGCCGACCCAGGTGCGCAATGCGGTCCCCGCCCTGATCGTCCAGTCCACCGGCGACACCCGCACCGCCCACCAGGGGGCGGTCGCCATGCACCGCGACCTGTCGGCGTCCCGCATGGTCACGTTGCAGGATGTCCCGATCCACTGGATCTTCGGGAACTACCCGAACATCTGCACCTACGACGTGGTGAACACCTACCTCCGCGACGGCACCCTGCCCGCCGCCGACCTCACCTGCCGAGCCGACTGACACCGCCGCACCATCGTCCCGGCAATCTCGGGACCCGGGTGCGCCATGACTGCGCCGTTTGCCGGAACAGCGGAGAGATAATCGCCTGAGCCGCACCGAGGTTCAGGCGATTCGGCGCGCCCGGCCTGTCACGATCACGCGTTCAGATACGCGAGCACGGCGAGCACCCGCCGGTGGCCCACCTCATCGGCCGACAGCCCGAGCTTCGCGAAAATACTGCGAATGTGCTTGTGCACAGCACCTTCGCTGACCACCAGCCGCTCGGCGATCGTCGTGTTGTTGTGTCCCTCCGCCATCAGCGCGAGCACCTCCCGCTCCCGGGCGGTGAGCGCGCCGAGCGGGTCATCGGCGGTGCGGCGCACCAGTAATTGCGAAATCACCTCGGGGTCCATCGCGGTGCCGCCGTCGGCGACCCGGCGCAGCGAATCCAGGAAGCGGTCGACCTTGCCGACTCGCTCTTTGAGCAGATAGCCGACGCCGCCCGCACCGTCGCCGAGCAGTTCCGCGGCGTAGCTGTCCTCCACATACGACGACAGCACGAGCACCGGAAGGCCCGGGTGGATGATGCGGGCACGCACCGCCGCACGCAGCCCGTCGTCGGTGAAGGTCGGGGGCAGCCGGACATCGACGACGACGGCGTCCGGTCGATCGGCGGCCACCGCGGCAAGGAAGTCGTCGGCATTGTCGACCGCCGCGACCACCTCGATGCCCGCGGTGCTCAGCAGGAGCACGAGACCCTCGCGCAGCAGGGCATCGTCCTCGGCAATCATGACCCGCACGGCAGCTCCACCCGCAACACAGTAGGGCCACCGTCCGGACTGGTCAGCTCCATCCGGCCGTCGAGCGCTTCGGCCCGCCGCCGGATGCCTGCGAGCCCGCCGCCGTAGGCCTCCCCGGCGCCGCCGACGCCGTCATCGCAGACCTCGATCGCCAGCACCTCCGGCGCACCACCGAGCACGATCGAAATGGATTCGGCGCCAGAGTGTTTGGTGGCATTCGTGAGCGCCTCGGCAATGACGAAATAGGCGGCTGCCTCGACAGCGGCGGGCCGCCTGCCCACGTGGCTCAGGTCGAGCACGACCGGGATGGCGCTGCGGGCGGCAAGCGCCGAGATCGCACTCGCCAGACCGCGGTCCGAGAGCACCGGCGGGTACACGCTGCGCACCACATCGCGCAGCTCGGCCAACGCCGCCGTCGCGGTGTCCTGCGCTTTGCGCACCAATCCCTGTGCCGCCGCCGGATCCTGTTCGCGCAGTTGGTCGGCCAGGCCGAGCTGCATGATCACCGCGGCGATCCTGGCCTGTGCACCGTCGTGCAGATCGCGTTCGATCCGACGCAACTCCGCGCCGTGCGCATCCAGCGCGGCCGCCCGTGTCGCGGTCAGCGCCGCCACCCGGTCGGCCAGTAGGACATCCTCCGGTGGGCAGAGCAGTATCTTGGCCGCCGTGGCCTGCCATCCCGCGATCACGGGCAGTTGTAAGGCCACGGCTCCGACCGGCACCGAGATCAGTATGCTCAGCAATGCCGTCGGCCACGAGTCGACCACGATACCGAAGTTGGCGATCGAGCCGGCGGGAACCAACCGCCAATACGCCGGAATCACCAGCTGATTGAGCGCGCTCAGCGGCAGCGCGACGGCCAGCACCCCGACATAGATTCCGGTCACCGCGTGCAGCAGCAGCCACCCGATATCGCGGCGATTGGCCGGATCGGTGAATGCGGTGGCAAGCTGCCTGCGCAGGTCGCCTTCCATCGGCCGATAGACCGCTTCGATGGGCTCGCCGAGCCGCCGAGCCGCCCTGCGACGTTCGACTCCGATCAGGGGTCGCAGTACCCGCAGCGCCTCGGGTATCGCCGGAATCCCGACACCGACCAGGCTCAGCGCGACCACCAGCAACAGTCCGATCACGGCGAAGAGGGACAGGACCGAGGTGACGCCACCGATGACCAGGTAACCGATCGCCGACGGCAGCCGCCGCAGCCGGTCCCGGAGGTAGTGCATGGTCAGCGCACCCACGACATCGTCACGACGCGACCGTAGCCCACGCTGCTCGCGCCGATGCCCGCACCGCCGGACCGCCCCACCGGGAACTGCCGCCGCCCGACACCGCCGAGACTGGCGGAACCGGGCGGCGACAGGGTCGGTTGTTCACGCCGAATCAGCGCTACCTACCGATTTCGTTCCGACACCGTTCGAACTGGCGGCACCGTTCGAACTCGCCGCGCCGTTGGCCGACGTCGCCACGGCCTCGACGGCCTCTTCCGACGGATTCAACACCTCGCCACCCGCGAGTGGCAGTCCCGTGCGTTCCACGGCATCCGGTCCCGCACCGTTCGCCGATTCCGCTGCGTCGCCCTTGGCCGCCTGGATTCCGCTCATCATCCGCAGCGGCACCTCCTTCCAGAACAGCACCAGGATCAGCGCGAGCAGCGCGACCGCGGTCGCCGTCAGGAACACCGTCGACATCGATTCGGCGAACCCGACCTTGAACGGCCGCGCCAGATCGGGGTTCAGCTGCTGGATTATCGAACTGTCCTTCAGCACATCACTCGCCGCCGACGTGTCCTGTGCGAGCAGGCCCTTCGCGAGTGCGGCATCGGCGGGGTTGCTGCTCTGCGCGCCCTGGACGACCGCGTGCTGGAAGGTCGGATCGGTGGCCGCGGACTTCATCTCGGTGGAGATGTTCGGGGTCAATTGTGCGAACAGAATCGAGAGGAACACCGCGACACCCAGCGTGCCGCCGATCTGCCGGAAGAAGGTGGCGGCAGCGGTGGACACGCCCATGTCCTTGGGCGGCAACGCATTCTGCACCGCCAGGGTCAGCGGCTGCATCAGGTTGCCGAGGCCGAAACCGGTGCAGGCCATGAAGATCATGACCAGCCACAGCGGGCTGTCGGCGTCGAGGAAGTGCAGTAGGAACAGACCGAGCGTCAGCATCGACGCACCGATCAGCGGGAAGGCCCGGTAGCGGCCGGTACGCGAAATCAGCTGTCCGGATACGACCGAACCCGTCATCAGCCCGAGCACCATCGGCAACATCTGCAGACCTGCCAGCGTCGGGCTCGCACCACGCACCACCTGCAGGTACTGCGGCAGCAGCGAAATACCGCCGAACATCGCGGCGCCGACAACGAAGGAAATGACAACGCCCAGCGCGAAGGTGCGGTTGGAGAACATCCGCAGCGGGATCAGCGCCTTGTCCTTCAACACCTTCTCGACCAGCACGAACCCGACGATGCCGAGCCCGCCGATCAGGTAGCAGAGCACCGAACGCCCACTGCCCCAACCCCATTCGCGGCCCTGTTCGGCGACGATGAGCAGCGGCACCAACCCGACGGCGAGCACGAACGCGCCCCACCAGTCGACCCGGTCCGTGGATTTCGGGCGCTTGGGCAGCTTGAGCACCTTGGATACGACGCCGAGCGCGATCAGCCCGACCGGCACGTTGACCAGGAAGACCCAGCGCCAGCCGCTGACCCCGAGAATCGTGTCCTGACCTGCGAGCACGCCACCGAGCACCGGGCCGACCACGCTGGAGGTGCCGAACACCGCGAGGAAATACCCCTGGTACTTGGCGCGTTCACGCGGACCGACGATGTCACCGAGGATGGTCAGCGCCAGCGACATCAAGCCACCCGCGCCGAGTCCCTGGAAGGCGCGGAACGCCGCGAGCTGGTACATCGACTGCGCCATTGTGCACAGCAGCGAACCGACCACGAAGATGGTGATCGCGGCCATGAAGAACGGCTTGCGGCCGAACATGTCGGACAGCTTGCCGTACAGCGGCGTCGCCAGCGTCGCGGTGATCAGGTAGGCCGTGGTCGCCCAGGCCTGCATCGAGTAGCCGTTGAGATCATCGGCAATGGTGCGGATCGCGGTGGACACAATGGTCTGGTCCAGCGCCGCGAGCAGCATGCCGAGCATCAGGCCGCTGAGGATGGTCAAGATCTGCCTGTGGGTGAAACCGGTGGACTCCTCCACGGTTGCCGGTGCGGTCACGAATCGTTCTCCGTCTCACTGTTGTACAAGTCCTGGTTGCTGCGAATGGCCGCGAGCATGGCGGGCTTGGCCTGCTCGAAATCGTCGACGAACTGCCGGAGCAGCCCGGCGAAGAGGGCCCGGTCCTGCGGCGTCCAAGCCGCCATCACCCTGGTCAGGTTTTCGTGCCTGCGCCTGCGGATCTGCTCCGCGACAGCGCGGCCGCGCTCGGTGACGACCAGCACGGTGGCACGGCCGTCGGATCGATCGGCCTGCCGCTCGACCAGCTGCCGCTCCACCAGCTGCGCGACCTGTCGACTGACCGTCGAGGCGTCCGAATGCACCGCCTCGGCAAGTGCACCCGAGCGCATCGGTCCGTCGCAGAGCAGCCGGAACAGGATCGCGAATGCCGCGGGATCCACGCCGTCGCTGGTGCGCAACTGCGCCGCGACCCGGTCGCGGTGCCGCTGTAGCCGCGTGAGCTGGATCGCGATCGTCTCGACCGACTCATCTTCAGCGTCCACTCGGCCTACCTTTACTTGCGTGAATCAATTAGTTGTGTGATGCAAGTATGTAGATGGGCCTGCGGCCAGGGCAAACGTTTTACCGGCCTTTACCGGCCCTTGAACTCCGGTGCCCGCTTCTCGAACACCGCCTGAACGGCCTCGGTGAGGTCCTCCGAGGGCAGGAATGCGGAATTCCACGCGGACACATAGCGCAACCCAGCGGCCACCTGATCCTTGGTCCGCTGCTCGAGCACATCCTTCGCGCCCTGCACCACCAGCGGCGGGTTCGCCGCAATCTCGCGTGCCGTGGCGTGTGCCGCGTCGAGCACCGCCTCCTGATCGGCGAACACGTCGTTGACGAGGCCGATCTTCTCGGCACGCGCGGCGTCGATGTCCTTGCCGGTGAAGGCGAGCTCGCGCAGCTGCCCCTCACCGATGATGCCGGGCAGCCGGTGCAACGACCCGATATCGGCGACGATCGCCACCTTCGCCTCACGCAGGCTGAACTTCGCCTCCGCGCTCGCGTAGCGGATATCGACGGCAGCGATCAGGTCGAGCCCGCCGCCGATGCACCAACCCGACACTGCGGCGATGACCGGCTTGCGGCAGTCCGCCACCGCGGTCACCGCGGCTTGCATCCGGCGCACCTCGTACAGGAAATCGGTGCGCGGCGCGGCGAACGCCTTATCGGCCAACAACGAACCGAACGTGCCCGCCATCGCGCCCAGGTCGAGACCATAGGAGAAGTGCTTGCCGGAACCGGTGAGCACGATCGCGCGCACCTCGGGGTCAGCGTCCAGGCCACGGAAGATCTCCGGCAGCTCACGCCAGAAATCCGGGCCCATCGCATTGCCCTTGCCCGGACCGATCAGCGTCACCTGGGCGACGTGGTCCTTGGTTTCGACGGTGAAGGCCTGCCAATCAGTCATTTGTACAGCGTATCCAGCCGAACGGAGACCAAGACTCGGGATCCCGGAAATGCCGGCACCAGCCGGCACTGCACAGGGAACGCCGCATGTAAATGCTGTGCAAAGAACGGTGCGGCGCGCTGGTCCTCGTCCGACGCCGGCTCCATGATGGAACGAATCAGCAAACTTGCTCACCGGGCTCGGAGGTCATCGTGCTGATGCATCAAGGAATCGGTCTCGACAGCTTCAATACGATCAGTCGCGGCCGAGCCGTTCATGCCCTGTACGAATGCTGCTGCAATGTCACCTGGGCAACCACGATCGCCGACGCTCGTCCGTTCCCGGACCGGGATGCACTGCTGGCCAAGGTCGATGTCGAACTACTCGCGCTCTCCCAGCCCGATCTGAATCGCGCCTTCGATGCGGTTGTGCACGAACAGTTCTCGCAGCGCGTCGTCACCGAGCTCGCACGTATCACCCGGGCGCACATCGACACCATGCTCGGGCCCTCCGACGGCTACCCGGATTACTGACCGATTCACTTGCCCGGCGTATCGCCCGCAATCGCTCTACCCTTGTTTCATGCGCAGGTCCCTACCACCGGTCGCATGCCGGGTCGCGGACACGTTGATCGCGCGCGGCCATCACGGTGTCATCGTCACGCAGCCACCGACACCCACCGCCGCCGATGCCGCGCGGGCACTCGGCGTCGATGTGGGGGCAATCACGAAATCACTCGTGTTCCTGCTCGACGAGGACCCGGTGCTCCTGCTGGTTTCCGGTGCGCATCAGGTCGATCTGCGCAACACCGGTGAGCGGCTCGAGGGAACCCTGACCCACGCCCCCGCCGCGATGGTGCGGGAGGTCACCGGCCAGCCGATCGGCGGCGTCGCTCCGGTCGGCCATCCCACCAACCTGCCGACCTGGGTCGATACCGCACTCTCCGAGCATCGCGAGCTGTGGGCCGCAGGCGGGCATCCGGACACCGTGTTCCGCACGTCTTTTCGCGAACTGGTGCGCATCACCGCCGGACTTCCGATCGACGTGGATTGAATCTGGACCGGTTGCGATTACTCCATGCGAGCAGCGCAGCAGCCGGCGCGAACAGCAATCGAACAACGACGCCGGCTCCCATCACCCTCGAACCGGGCGTAGCTTCGACCTGTGACCGAAGCACAACGGCCCGCCTCGAATTTCCGGATTCCCGACGATCTGAGCGGCATCACCGCCGAGCAATACCGCGCCTCCATGCGCCACTATCCCGCGGGCGTCACGGTCGTCACGCTCTGCTCCGAGAACGGCCCGGTCGGCTTCACCGCGACATCCTTCGCGTCATTGTCGCTGCAACCCCCGCTGGTCTCCTTCAATATCGCGCACACCTCCTCGAGCATCGCCGCTCTGTTGAAAGCCGACTCGGTGGTCATCCACTTCCTCGGTGAACACCAGCACCACCTGGCCCAGCGCTTCGCGCGCGCCGCGGAGGAACGTTTCACCGACCGCTCACTGTGGACCACCCTCGACACCGGTGAGCCGGTCCTGCACGGCACCCCCATCTGGGTCCGCGCCGTCATCCAACAGCTCATCCCCATCGGTGACCACACCCTCGCCGTCGGCCTGGTCACCCGTGTCCACGACAACACCGATGAAAAACCGGCCGCCGCGCCGCTGCTCTATTACAACGGCCGCTACCACCGCCCGAGCGCCCTCGGCGAATGAGCCCGATTACCCGACGTCCAGCGCGCTGAAGAAGATCTCGACCGGGAAGAGCTCGCTGAGTCGCAGCACATCCTGGTGTGTCTCCGCGAGCCGATAACTTTGGCTGGCCCAGTCGAGGCGATACTCCTGGATGATCTCGACCCGCCGTTCGGCGTCCAAGTGCACGACCAGATAGATCGGTATCCCAGACCGGTCAGCCGATGCGGCAGGGTGCGGCGCCGACTGTGGTGTCGGGGCTGGTGAAGGGGCGGGTTTCCGGGGTGGGGTTCCAGAGGCCGTCGGTGGCGGCGTAGTTCCAGCCGGCGCCGGATTCGACGAGGGTGGCGATGGCATCTACGAGGCGGTCGACGTCGGTGGAGCTGGTGCCGAGGCCGATGCTGGCGCGCAGTGCGCCGTCGAGACCGAGGCGAGCCAGCAGCGGGTGGGCGCAGAAGCGGCCGTCGCGGATGCCGATGCCGTGTTCGGCGGAGAGATAGGCGGCTACGTGGCCGGGGACGAAGCCGTCCAGGGTGAAGGCGACGATGCCGACGGTGTCGGGGCTGTCGTCCCAGATACGCAGCAGGTTGACGCCGGGGATGGCGGAAAGGCCCGCGCGGAGTCGGTCGGCGAGCAGGCGTTCATGGGTGGCGAGGGTTTCGGGATCGATCGCACAGAGCGCGTCGCAGGCGGCGGCGAGCGCGGCCGCGCCGAGGACGTTCGGCGAGCCTGCCTCGTGGCGCTGCGGCGCGGGTGCCCAGTCGGCACCGGTGGTGCTGACCTCGCGAACCGCGCCGCCGCCTGCCAGATACGGATCGGCGGCATCCAGCCAATCGCGGCGCCCGACGAGCACACCCGCGCCGTACGGCGCGTACAGCTTGTGCCCGGAGCAAGCGAGGTAGTCGATGCCGCTGTCGCGCAGGCTGATTCGGCGATGCGGAGCCAGCTGCGCGGCATCGACCAGGATGCGCGCGCCGCATTGGTGCGCGATGGTGGCCAGCCGCTCCAACGGCAGCACCTCGCCGGTGACGTTGGAGGCACCGGTGACCGCGAGCAGCGCGGCGGGCTTGCTGCACAGTTCGGCGACCAGCAGCCGGATGGTCTCGGCCACGGTATCGGCGGCGCGGACTACGCGACGACCCTTGCGTGTCCACGCCAGGAAGTTGGCGTGGTGCTCAATATCCAGCACCACGGTGTCGCCGGGCACGCACGCGGCGAGCAGGTTCAGCGAGTCGGTGGTGTTGCGGGTGAACACCACCACCTGGTCGTCGTCGGCATCGAGGAACCTGGCCACCGAACCACGAGCCGCCTCGTAGCACTCGGTGGAGATCCGCGAGGCGTAGCCCGCACCGCGGTGCACGCTCGCGTAGAACGGCAACAGCTGCTGCACCCGGTCGGTGACCTGCGCCAATGCCGGTGCGCTCGCGGCGTAGTCGAAGTTCGCGTAGGTGGTCGTTCCGCCCTGGACGAGCGGCACCCGGAGGTCGTCGCCGGAGACCCGGGCGAGGGCGACACAGGTCTGGTCCACAACAGCAGTCATCACGAAATCCCGTCGGTTATGGGACCCGGAACCAAGGGGGTTTACGAGTCCGCGCTTGCCGCGCCCGGTCGGGCGGCGGCCAGGTCGTCACCTGGAGCACCCCACCGCGGAGGAGGGTTGCCGACCAGCTAGCCAGGGCTTGATGCTGGTACTCATGACCTGCACCGAGACTGGCAGACCGCACCGGCGGCTGTCAAC
Organism: Nocardia sp. CWNU-33; assembly: GCF_046764895.1. NCBI lineage: Bacteria > Bacillati > Actinomycetota > Actinomycetes > Mycobacteriales > Nocardiaceae > Nocardia > Nocardia sp. CWNU-33. The sequence goes on from NZ_JBKOQN010000010.1 coordinate 39,811, forward strand.
CGGAATCGGAAAAACGGCGGCCGCGGCCAAGGCCCGGCGAGCATGGTTTCGGCACGTCGAAACCGGTTGCGCAATGTCGTGATCTGCGGTCCCATCGGTGGGTGACGCTTTCCCTGCTGCTCAGTTTCGTCGGCCTGTGTGTACTGCTGTCGATCACGCCCGGCCCCGATTCGTTCCTGGTGCTGCGCTTCTCGATCGTGGACGCGCGACCCGGAATCGCGGCGGCGATCGGATCGGCGCTCGGCGGCATCGTGTGGGCGTTTGTGGTCGCGGCGGGCGTCGCCGCGGTGCTGGAGCAGTCGGCAACGGCCTATCGCGCGCTCAAGATCGTCGGCGGAATCTACTTGGTGTACTTGGGAGTTCGGGCGCTGATCGATCACCGGCGACAGCGACGTGCTACCTGCGACCCGGCCGAAGCGGTTACCACGCAGGCGAATTCCGGAGCTCCCACCTCGATTCGCTCGGCATTCGCCGCCGGGCTGGTGTCGTGCATGTTCAACCCGAAGGTCGGCCTGTTCTACCTGGCGGTGCTACCCCAGTTCCTCACCGACGTCACCTTCGCCAACACCCTCGCCCTCGGCGCGGTCGAATCGAGCATCGCCGCGGTGGAGATGGTGCTGCTCGCGATCGCCGCCTCGCGTGCCGTAGCGATGCTGCGCAAGCCGAAGGTCCGCGCTCGCCTGGAGCAGGCGAGCGCGGCCGTCCTCGCGGCGCTCGGCATCGGCACCGCGGCCTCCGCCGCCTAGGTCACCCTTTTTCCTTGCGCCACAACAGGATCGAGGCAACGAGCGCGACAGCTCCCGCTCCGGTGAGCCACCAGAACGACCGCTGGAAGCCCACATCGACGGACGCACCCGCCGCGGCCGCGCGGTAGAGGACGACCGCCATCAATGCCGCACCGACAGCGCCACCCACCCGCTGCAAGATATTGACGAACGATGCGGCATCCGGGAGCTGCTCGCGACCCACCGCCGCATAGGCTGCCGCCACGACGGGCATTCCGGTCAGTCCCGCCGCCACACCCCTGACCAGCAATAACGCTTGCACCAGCACAGAATTCAGCGAGGCGTCCGACAGCGCGAACGGCACGGTGGTCGCGACGATCAACGCATTGCCTGTCACCGCGACGACACCACCGCCGTAGCGGTCGGTCAGCCGTCCCGCGACCGGCATCGCGACGATGCCGCCGAGACCGAATGCGAGCAGCAACAGTCCGGTGGCTATCAGCCCTTTGCCATGCAGTAGCTGGAAGTACAAGGGCAGCAACAGCATCGACCCGAACATCACCACGCCGGCGAAGAAGTTGGCCACGTTCGCGGTCGCAAAAATCGGATTGCGGAACAAGCCGACATCGAGGACCTTCGGCCCATGCTTGCGCACCGAGCGCAGCACGAAGCCACCGAGCGCCACCACACCGACCAGCACGGGAACCCACACCGACACCGCGGAAGACCTGCCCCTACTGCCGAATTCGCCGAGTCCGTAGACCAGCAGCGACAGCCCGGCCCCGATCAGCACGAACCCCGCGACGTCGAACGGCTCGCCGCTGCCGCGCACGTCCTCGCGCGGCAGCACGCGCCGTGCGAGGACGAATGCCACCGCGCCGAACGGAATATTGATCAGGAACAGCCATTCCCACGACAGCTGGGCAAGCAGCACGCCGCCGATGGTCGGCCCGATCGCGGGCGCGGCAACCACCGCGATCCCGACCACGCTCATCACCCGCCCCAGCCGTTGCGGGCCCGCGACCCGGCCGATCAATGTCTGCCCGGCGGGCACCAGCAGCCCGGCGGCCAATCCCTGCGCGACGCGCAGCGCGATGAGCCAGCCGATATTCGGAGCAAGCGCGCAGAGGCCGGAGACAACCGTGAAAGCAACCAACGCACCGAGCCACACCCGGTCCGTCCCGAATCGCCGACCGAGCCACCCGCACAGCGGCAACGTGACCGCGAGAGCGAGCAGGTAGGCGCTGGCGATCCACTGCGCACTGTCCAGCGATGCGCCGTGATCGCGCGCGATCACGTTGAGCCCGATATTCACCAGCGAGGTGTCCAACATGCTCATCACCGCGCCGAAGACGACGACGCCGGCTACCCGCCACACCTGCGCGGTGATCGGTTCCAGTGTGGTTCGACCTGCGGTGACCGCGTTCCGAGTGTCCGTCATGGACCTCTCCCAAAATCTGTTGAGAATGTAGATTGCGGAGATTATCAACAATCTTGCCAGTCAACAATGGGTAGAATTCCGGGATGTCCGCCGACTCCGCGCACCCGCCCGGCCTGCTGCGTTTCCCGACGTATGTGTTCGGCAAGCTGAATCAGGCACTCAAAGCCGAGGTCGGCTCGTCACTGCGCGATCAGTGGGTGCTGGTTCACCTGGAAGACAACGACGAGCTCAGCCAGCAGCAGGTGTCGGACGCGCTGCACATCGATCGCAGCGAGGTCGTCCGGATGATCGACGGACTGGAGCAGGCGGGGTTCGTGGTCCGCACGCGCGATCCGGGCGATCGCCGCAAATACCGCCTATCCATCACCCAAGCCGGAAGAGCCGAGCGGCGCCGCACCGACGAGCTGATCGAACAGGCCACCACCGAGGTGCTGCGCCGCCTCGACGACGAGGAACGCAAGACCCTGCATCGCCTGGCGCTGAAAGCCCTCGGATACGACGACTGAGCGGACCGACCACCCGGTTCGTTGACCGACTAAAGCCCGGTACCGCAGGTACCGTGGACTGTTGGTCACCATGGCGTTTGCCGATTGGTAACCCTCTTGTGAAACAACACTCGTGAAGCGCTAGGCAGGTCTATGAGAGGTGGGCAGGACGTGATGCTGCAGTCGCAGGTCGACGCCGTTGCGGACGAGGACCCGATCGCATCGGATCCGCTGCTGCGCGCCGGGCTCGCTCCGCAGGTCAGGACCCTTGTCGACATCCTTACCAGCACCACCGCCGCCTACCCCAACGCCGCCGCCATCGACGACGGCACCATGGTGCTCAGCTACACCGAGCTGCGCGCCGAGATCGAGACCGGAGTCGCCCGCCTGATCGCGGCGGGCGTGCGGCCGGGCGACCGAGTCGGCGTGCGGATGCCGTCCGGCACACATGAGCTTTACGTCACTATCCTGGCCATCCTGCACGCGGGCGCCGCGTACGTGCCGGTCGATGCCGACGACCCCGACGAACGTGCCAGGCTGGTCTTCGGCGAGGCGAAGGTCACCGCGATCGTGACCGGGGCGGGCATCAAGACGACCGCGGAAGGCGCCGCACGGATCGCGGCGGGAGCCGACTCGACCGTCGCCGACACCACCGATGACTCGCCCCTGCGCCCCACCCCCGGTGACGACGCCTGGATCATCTTCACCTCCGGTTCCACCGGCACCCCGAAAGGTGTCGCGGTAACCCACCACAACGCCGCCGCGTTCGTCGACGCCGAGGCGCGACTGTTCCTGCAGGACGCCCCGATCGGACCGGGTGACCGGGTGCTCGCCGGGCTCTCGGTCGCGTTCGACGCCTCCTGCGAGGAAATGTGGCTGGCCTGGCGCAACGGCGCCTGCCTCGTGCCTGCGCCCCGCGCCCTGGTTCGCACCGGAGCCGACCTCGGCCCCTGGCTGGTGCGCCGGGAGATCAGCATCGTCTCCACGGTTCCCACCCTGGCCGCGACCTGGCCCGCCGAGGCACTCGACCCCGTCCGGCTGCTGATCTTCGGCGGCGAAGCGGTGCCACCCGAACTCGCCGAACGCCTTGCCGGAAACGAAGATTCCGACCGTGAGGTGTGGAATACCTACGGCCCCACCGAAGCAACGGTCGTCGCCTGCGCGGCGCTGCTGGACGGAAGCTTCCCCGTTCGGATCGGGCTCCCGCTGGACGGCTGGGATCTCACCGTCGTCGACGGAGAGGGAAATCCGGTGGGCGAGGGCGAATCCGGCGAACTGGTGATCGGCGGAGTCGGTTTGGCCCGCTACCTCGATCCGGTGAAGGACGCCGAGAAATACGCCCCGCTTCCGTCGGTCGGGTGGGACCGCGCCTACCGCAGCGGTGACCTGGTCCGCAACGACCGCGCCGGCTTGGTCTTCCTCGGCCGCGCCGACGACCAGATCAAACTGGGCGGCCGCCGCATCGAGCTCGGTGAGATCGACAACGCGCTGCAACACCTGCCCGGCGTGACCGGCGCCGCCGCAGCGATCCGAACCACCAAGGCGGGCAACAAGATCCTGGTCGGCTACCTGACCGGTACCGGAGCCGACTTCGACCTCTCCGCCGCCAGAGCTGTACTCGCAGAACAACTCCCGGCACCACTGGTGCCACGCCTCGCCGTGGTCCCCGAACTGCCCACCCGCACTTCGGGCAAGGTCGACCGCGACGCGCTGCCCTGGCCGCTGCCGAACGACACCGACACCCCGAGCCACGATCTCACCGCCACCGAGCAATGGGTTGCCGGCCTGTGGGATGCGATCCTCGGCGCCGAGGTAACCAGCCCCGATACCGATTTCTTCGACGTCGGCGGCGGCTCACTCGCGGCCGCACAGCTGGTCACCGCGCTGCGCGAACGCTATCCGCGCATCGCGGTCGCCGATCTCTACGACCATCCCCGCCTCGGCGCGCTCGCCGAATTGCTGGACGAAACCGCACCGACGGCCGCCACCGAAACGCGTGTCGTGCGTCCGACTCCGCTGCGCGCCCAATGGATCCAGGTGCTCGCGACCGTTCCGCTCTCGACCCTTACCGGCATGCAGTGGCTCACCTGGCTGGCGATCGTCGGGAATATCGCGGGCTGGTCCGGCTCACTGCCGTGGTTGCCGCACCTGTCCTGGTGGTGGACCCTTGCCGCATTCCTGCTCTTCATCTCCCCGCCCGGTCGCATGGTCATTTGTGCGACCGGGGCCCGCGTGCTGCTGCGCGGAGTATCGCCCGGCAGTTACCCGCGCGGCGGATCGGCGCACCTGCGCCTGTGGGCCGCGGTCCGGTTGTCGGAGGCCAGTGGGGCCGAAAGCCTCTCCGGCGCACCATGGATGGTGCCCTTCGCACGCGCACTCGGCGCGAAGATCGGCAAAGGCGTCGACCTGCACACACTGCCCCCGGTGACCGGAATGCTCGCACTCGGCGACGGCTGCAGTGTGGAACCCGAGGTCGACCTGTCCGGATACTGGATCGACGGTGATGTGGTGCGCATCGGACCGATCGTCATCGGTCCGGGCGCGGTGATCGGTGCGCGGTCGATCCTGCTGCCCGGCAGCAAGATCGGCAAGAATGCCGAGATCGCACCGGGCTCCGCGGTATCGGGCAAGGTCAAGGCAGAACAGGAGTGGGCGGGCTCGCCCGCGACGAAGGTCGGCAAGGCCCAGCACCGCTGGCCCGACCACACCCCCGCACGGGCCGCGCACTGGATCGCGATCTTCGGCGTGACCTCGATGGCGCTGGCCGCCATGCCGATTCTCGGAGTTGGCGCCGGCGGCGCGTTCATCGCCTGGTTCATCCGCGACGCCCGCACCCTGGCAGGCGCGCTCGGCCGCGGCTTCGCGATCCTGCCCGTCGCCACGCTACTGAGCCTCATCGTGTACGCGGTGACAACGCTGGTCGCGGTGCGGCTGCTCAGCATCGGGCTCGTCGAAGGCCATCACCCCGTGCGCAGCCGCGTCGGCTGGCAGGCCTGGGCCACCGAGCGACTGCTGGATTCGGCGCGCAACTTCCTGTTCCCGCTGTATGCCAGCCTGCTCACCCCGGTGTGGCTGCGCCTGCTCGGTGCGAAGGTCGGCAAGAGCGTCGAGGCGTCGACGGTGCTGCTGCTGCCGAAATTCACTACCGTCGCCGACGGCGCTTTCCTCGCCGACGACACCATGATCGCCAGCTACGAACTCGGCGGCGGCTGGCTGCGCATCGGCGACGCGAAGATCGGCAAACGTGCGTTCCTCGGCAACTCCGGGATGACGGCGCCCGGACGGCGGGTGCCGAAAAACGGTCTTGTCGCGGTGCTTTCCGCCGCACCGTCCAAGTCCAAGGCAGGCTCCTCCTGGCTCGGCAGCCCACCTGTTCGCCTGCGCCGCGCCTCCGAGACCGGCGATGCCGAGCGCACCTTCCATCCGCCGCTGCGCCTCAAACTGGCCCGCGCCGTCGTCGAAACGTGCAGGCTGTTCCCGGTGCTGGTGACCTTCGCCATCGGACTCGGCGTGCTGTTCACCCTGGCATGGACGGCGCAATCGGTCGGTTATCTGGCCGCCGCAGTGCTCAGCGGCCTGGTGCTGATGGCCGCGGGCGCGGTGGCCTGCGCGAGCGCGATCACCGCAAAGTGGTTGCTGGTCGGCCGCATTCGGGCCGAGGAACATCCGCTGTGGAGTTCGTTCGTGTGGCGCAACGAGGTGGCCGACACCTTCGTCGAAACCGTTGCCGCACCCTGGTTCGCGCGCGCCGCAACCGGCACGCCGGTGCTCAATCTCTGGCTGCGAGGACTCGGCGCGCGCATCGGCCGCGGGGTATGGTGCGAGTCCTACTGGCTACCGGAGGCGGACCTGGTGACTCTCGGCGATGGCGCAACCGTGGAGCGCGGCTGCGTGGTGCAGACCCACCTCTTCCACGATCGAATCATGGCCATGGACACCGTCACCCTCGGCGCGGGCGCCACCCTCGGCCCGCATTGCGTCGCATTGCCTGCCGCGACCATCGGCGACGGCGCGACGATCGGCCCTGCCTCGCTGGTCATGCGCGGTGACACGGTGCCGCCGTCCACCCGTTGGTGGGGCAATCCGATCGCACCGTGGTCGAGTCCGGCGCCGAGGCCGAGCGAGGCCGGGACAGCACGCTGATGCCGGGCAAGTTCTACGAAGAGCCCATCGACGAGTACCTGCCGCAGAACGGAAATCGCGGCTATCGGGTATCACGGTACGAGCTCGACCTCGCCTACAAGGTAGCCGGCAACCGGCTGGCAGGCCGCGCCGAGATCACCGCGGTGACCACCGCCGTCCGGCCCCGGTTCGCGCTGGATCTTTCCCAATCGCTCACCGTCTCCAAGGTGTTCGTGAACGGGGCCAAGCCCGCGAAATATGTGCACCAGCACGGCAAGCTGGTCGTCACGCCGCAGCATGGCATCCCGGCGGGTGGGGTGTTGTCGCTGGTCGTCCAGTACGGCGGGATTCCGAGACCGGTGCGCGGCCCGTGGGGCGAGGTGGGCTGGGAGGAACTGACCGAGGGTGCGCTGGTGGCCAGCCAGCCCAATGGCGCCGCGTCCTGGTTCCCCTGCGACGACCACCCGAGTTCCAAAGCCAGCTACCGGATTTCGATCACCACCGACACCCCCTACTACGCGCTGGCCAACGGCACCCTGATGCGCAAACAGACCAAGGCGAGTCAGACCACCTGGGTGTACGAACAGCCGGAGCCGATGTCGAGCTACCTGGCCACCATCCAGATCGGCCCGTACCAGAAACATCGGATCGGTTCCGCGCACAGCTCGGTGCCGATGCAGGCCATCGTGCCCGCCCGGCTGCGCGCCGCCTTCGACCACGATTTCGGCCGCCAGCCGCAGATGATGGACCTGTTCACCGAGCTTTTCGGCCCCTACCCCTTCGAGGGATACACGGTGGTCGTTACCGACGACGAGCTGGAAATCCCCATCGAGGCCCAGGGCATTTCGATCTTCGGCGCCAATCACTGCGACGGCCGGCGCGGCGCCGAACGGCTCGTCGCACACGAACTGGCGCACCAGTGGTTCGGCAACAGCCTCACCATCCGGCAGTGGCGCGACATTTGGCTGCACGAGGGCTTTGCCTGTTATGCCGAATGGATCTGGTCCGAGGCCGCAGGCGGGCCCACCGCCGACCAGCTGGCCCGGGCCGCCAGGCACAACCTGGCGCGGCTGCCGCAGGACATCGCCGTCGGCGACCCCAGCCCGCAGCGCATGTTCGACGATCGGGTCTACAAGCGAGGCGCGCTCGCCCTGCACGCATTGCGGCTGGAACTCGGTGACCTGTCGTTCTTCGATCTGCTCCGGGAATGGACCGTCCGCTACCGGCACGCCTCGGTCACCACCGAGGAATTCACCGACCTGGCAGGCCATTACAGCCTCGTCCCACTGCGCCCGCTCTGGGATGCCTGGCTGCTCAGCGAGCCGCTGCCGCAACTGCCGCCCTACAACGGTGTATCGGCCGGAGCCTGACTCCGGCTCGGCGGTGGTCTCAGAAAACGAGATAGCGGATGGCCAGCTCTTCGATCAATGGGTCGTCTTCGGCGACGCCGTTCAACGCATCGAGATCTGCTTCCACCGCGATCTGCCGCGGATCGTCCTGCTCCGCGTCCGGAGTGCCGTCTTCGGCCAGCTGGCGCAGCAGCTTCGCGCGGACGCGGTCCTTCAAAGAGTCACGCATGATCGAAGCCTGCCCGGTTCGCGCAGAAAAACTCGCGGGTGCCACGTCGCGCGCCGGTCATACCGGCGTCAGCCAACTTCCCCATGGAGTGTTGCGCAGTACCGAGTACACCGCGAACAGACCGAATATCACCCACATCGTGCTGCGACCGATCCGCGGCAAGCGCATGCGCTGACCACGCCAGGCGCGCACCGCCCAATCACTCACCAGCAGGACGAAAGCGAGGACCAGCGGCACGGCGAGCACATTGCTGTGCAGCGAATCGATGAGGTGGCCGTCGGTGAGGTTGTGCATGGCGCGCAGCCCGCCGCAGCCCGGGCAGTAGTACCCCGTCAGCCCGTAGACGGGGCAAATCCCGTAGGAGCCCTCGCTGTGCGGATCCCGGAAGTGCAGGAGCACCGCGGCTCCGATACCAACACCCGCTACCAGCAGCGGCACCCCGAGGGCGCGCCACCCAGAGCGATTCGCACCCTCCGGGTCCGGGTGCGCCGCCGGGCCGGATGCTACGTGCGTGGTCTCCACAAGCACCAACGGTAACCGTGCCGGACCCGCCGCCGCCACCCGCTGAAATCCCGCTCGGCAAGGCGCTAGTGGGGTTGGGCGAAGCGCAAGCTGTTGCCCGACGGGTCGACCAGGTCGAATCCCGGCCCGCCGGGTCCGTCCTCCGGGCAGCCCGGCTCGGCATAGCGGTAGCTCTTCGCGGCCAACTCCGCGTGCAGCGCGTTGATGTCGTCCACCGCTTATCGAAGAACTTGTCCGCTCATGATCAAAGAACTCCGGCGTTTCCGCAGCTAGAGTACAATTTCTCGACGTGGATGCCGCTGGTGTTACCCGGCTCGACGGATTCGGGGTCAGTGCGGCTCGCAAGCTCGAATTCGGGCATGTGGGTCACTGGCAGGTACCTCCGGACAGTGACTACCCGGGCTCGGTCGCGGTGGAAATAGATCCCGGCGACGGTTCCTCCGTGGTGGTTTTCGTTCGGGCACCCAATCGGCGCGACATCCCCGGCGATTTCCATCCCGACGATCAGGTCTGCCTGGTCATACCGGAGGCCATCGCCGCCCTCTACTCCATCAGCTGACCGGCCACCGCCGCCGGATAACAGCGCTCCCCCAGGTCTCGATAACCCTACGGGTGACGATTCGGCGTCGTTCGGGATATCGGGAAGAGCTCACTCGTGCCCGATGTTTCTTCCGGAGGAGGCCTTCGCCCGTCCGATTATCGGGTATCCACGTGAATGGGCCAGGTTTACCGGAAGCGAGCGCTTGCACTAGCAAGCACCTTGCTTGCACGGTACTGTGTCGGCAGACACAAAGGAGTGCTCTAATGCTGGTGAAGTCGATGAGGACGCTGGCGGAGGCGCGAAATGGCGCCCTGACCGCCGCCTACCGTGCCGGACTGCGATCGCGTACCTACCGGACCACATCGTTGAACGCGCCCACCGTCCCACCCGAGGCCATCCCCGTCACCACCGTGGACGGCGCCCGCCTTCGAGTGCATGCCTACGGCCCCGCCGACGGCGAGGTGATCGTGCTGATCCACGGCTGGAGCTGCAGCATCGAGTACTGGAATCCCCAGATCAATGCCTTCGCCGACCGGTACCGCGTGGTCTGCTACGACCAGCGCGGCCATGGCGAGAGCCAACTCGGCACCGTCGACATCGGCGCGGAATCGCTGGCCGACGACCTGTCCACCGTCCTCGACGCCACCCTGCGCCGCGGTCAGCGCGCCGTGCTCGTCGGGCACAGCATGGGCGGAATGACGTTGCAGGCGTGGGCGGCTCGCTACCCCGAACAGGTGCAGCGCCGTGCGTCGGCCGTCGTACTGTTGAATACCACCTCGGGCAATGTCCGGGCCGACAGCCAGGTGCTTCCGCTACTCAACAGGCCGCTGACGATCGCGAACAAGCCCGTCACACTCTTCGGCTCCACCGTGCGTCTGCCCGACTTCGTTGCCGAAACAGTGCTGACCACACCTGTTCCGCTGCCCGGCGGCTGGCCGGCGAGCGCGATCTTCAAGGCCCGCGTGATGACCGAGGACGCCACCGACGACCAGGTGGACTTCGCCTTCGGCGTCGTCCGCTCCTGCCGCCCACTGACCCGCGGCCGCCACGCCGCGGCACTGGTCGATGTCCAACTCGGTGACGCCGCACAGCATCTGACCGTCCCGACCACCGTCATCGCGGGCAGCAACGACCATCTGCTCCCCGAGAGCATGTCCCGTCCGATCGTCGAAACACTCTCCCGCACCGGCTATCTCGCCGACTACCAGATCTGGCCGACCGGCCACCTCGGGAACATCGAAGCCACCGATCGCTTCAATACCGAACTCGAACACGTCATCCAGCGCGCGAACCCTACCGCTGTCGCAGGCTGACGCCAACTGTTCTCCTGGGCCGGCCAACGTCGCCCGGCCCAGGAGCAATACCCACGTTCCCGCGTATCAGTACTCGCTCGAGCGCACGAGGCGATCATCTCTCATCTCATCTCGCTTCACGCCCGAAGAAGTAACCAACGACAATTCCGGCCAGTCCCGACACCGGCGCAAGGTATTGCGTCAACTCCGGTGCTGGAAGACCTTTGAAAATGCCGAAAATAACCCCGGCGACGGTGCCGGCCACGAGCGTGGCGGCGAGTCCTGCACGGAAGCGAGCCTCCAGGATCTTGTTCCTTGCTTCTGCCTCTTCCTTCACGAGCTCGGTGCGCCTCGACTCCGCCTGCAGCTCATGGTCGCGCCGAGCCCGGTCGACAGCCTCCGTATCGGAATACGCCGATGCCTGGTACTCGCGCTTCGCCGTGATGTAGGTCATCAACTGATCGAACGACATGGATTCGAGGCCCATTAGTCGTGAAGCACTGATGACGTCTTGGATCTCGACATGAGTGTCGAGCATCTCGTCATAGATGATCGAGCCTGAATCACCTTGCACAGGAACAGCCGAAGGGTCCTCGGCCATCTCACGTTCGGCGGTCATGGATCGAGTATCGCCCGCTACTCGGTCGCAGGTGGCCAGTCAGAAGTTCTCAAATCGCGGGCTCGGCGCGGCGGTCGGCGGCACGCCGTCCGGCGTTGTCGCGGGTGAGCGGTCCCGTATCGGTCAACGTGTGCAACCGGTCGACCAGGACGTTGGAGGAGATGCCTTGCTCCGCCCGTGACTGAAGCCGGCGGAAATGGCGGCGGTCACCGAACATCACGTCCGCGGCGCGAGCAGCGTCCGGCGGTCGCCGATCACCTCGATCGCGCCGTTGATCGGGCAGCCGAGCGCGGCACGTCGGACATGAAACCTCCCGCATCGACCGCTTGCGCTTTACAAGCACCCCGGGCAAACTGATTGCATATTGCAATCAGAAAGGGTGTATTGATGCCACAGCTCGTGCGTGTCCATAACTTCAACGTCTCCAGCGACGGGTACGGCGCCGGGACCGGGCAAAGCCTCGAGCGTCCTTTCGGGCACGCCGACCCCGAGGCTATGTTCTCGTGGGCCGGGGCGACCGCTAGTTGGGTCAACCGCACCGAGCCCGGCGGGACACGCGGCCTCGACGACTACTGCACGCGCGAGTTCGCACGCAACATCGGGGCCGAGATCATGGGGCGCAACAAGTTCGGACCGCAGCGCGGCCCGTGGGAGAATTACGAATGGCAGGGCTGGTGGGGCGAGGAACCGCCGTTCCGCACACCAGTATTCGTTCTCACCCATCATGAACGACCCTCGTTCACCTTGGGAGAAACAACGTTTCATTTCCTGAACGCATCGCCGCAGGACGCCTTGAAGCAGGCGAAGGCGGCCGCCGACGGGAAGGACGTGCGGATCGGCGGCGGGGTCGCCACGGTGCGTGCATTCCTGGACGCCGACCTCATCGACACCATGCACTTCGCTGTCGCGCCCGTCGAACTCGCCCACGGCGAACGACTCTGGGACAGTCCCGATCACCTGCAAGACCGCTTCCACCTGGAGAAGATCCCGAGCCCGAGTGGCGTTGTCCACCACTTCTTCTGGCGCCGCTGAACCGGCTGACCACCTGGACCGGGGCTCGGCCGAGCCCCGGTCCAGCCGCCGGTCTCGAGTAGCCGTATACCGCGCCGACCCAACTGGCCACGGCGCGGTGGTCGACTGGCTAGATCACAAGGCAAGAACTTCCCGCGTTGATCCCGGTACCGACCGTAAGGACGACAGTTTTGGCATCCCCGTTCTGATTGACCAGGATGGTGTGCGTCCCAGCCGTCGCCGGAGCCCATCTGGCCACGTGCGTCTTCGGGGTCGGACTCCCCTCCGTCGCGGCGAACAAGACGCCGTTGTCATAGAACTCCATACCCACACCCGTGGCGCCGTTCGCGACCACCTCGTAGCTACAGCCCGTCCCGAACCCATTGCTGAGCCCACCCCCCGCGATCATGACTTGAACCCCGATCTCGGCCGACGCCTGCGGCGCGTTCAAGGCCAAACCAGCCGCGGCCAACGCGATCGCGACCGAAACAGAGTTCCGAAGACTTCTCATCGAGTATTGACTCCTCAGGTTGCACCAGATGAATTCCAACCATACTGTCAGACAACAACTCCCGGCTCGCTGGCCGATGCCCCTACTGCTCGACACCACGCCCTGCGGCCGAACATCCTGTTCGGAATGGAGCGGAGACAAGTGTTTCTCGTGAACCGCAGCGCGGCCATCGGCGCGTCAGGCGTGCCTCACAACATGTAGTGGCGCCAAAACGGCACGGTCACCCGAGACTTCCATTGCTCGCTGTGCCAGTCGTCATCATCGACATCGGCGAACTCCAGACAGACCCAGGTATTCAGGTCACCGCCGTGACAAATAATGTCCCCCAGCTGCCACACTGACAGGACAGGGTGTCCAGAGCTTCCACGTCCGGCCGGTAGAAACCGGTGTGCATACACCGGAACCAGCGCCGGCACGAACCACGGAATCGACGGGGTCGGCCGGCGCCTACGCAGGTCCTCGACGAAGCCTGACTGTCGTCGAAGGGTTCGTGGATGAAGAAAAAGCTGGAGCCGCCTGCGAGAATCGAACTCGCGACCTTTTCATTACGAGTGAAGCGCTCTACCGACTGAGCTAAGGCGGCGTGCCTTTCGGCGTCGCGAGTCTATCGCCTCGGTGGCCGGATCGCGAAAACGGGTGGTCATCGTCGTTACGACGGCGGGACCAAGTGGCCGGATATCGTCATGCGGATTGGGCAGACATGAGGGTGGCGACCATGGCGGCCAGGGCGAAGCGGGGCTTGACGTTGAGGTCGAGGGCCTCGCGGCAGGCGAGGACGGCCTCGATCGAGCGGAGCAGGCCCTCGGGGCGGACGCGGTCGGCGAGATCGTGAATCTGGTCGGAGATGTCCGGGTGGGTGAGTGCGACACCGGAACCGTTGCGCGCGGCGCCGAACCGGACCGCGAGCGCGTCGCGGTATACGCCGGCGACGTCGATCAGGGCGCGGTCGAGTGCGTCGCGGCCGGTTCGGGTGGCGCGGGACTTCTGCCTGCGCTCCAGATCCTTCAACACTCCGGCCGAGCCGCGGGTCGCTCCTGCCGCGCCCTTGCCGGTGCCACCCGCACCGAGCGCAGTCGCGAGTTCCTCCCGTTCGCGTTCGTCGCGGGCCGCGCTCATCTGCTTGGCCTCGTCGTCGGCGGACTTCACCAACTCGTCGGCCGCCGCGTACGCCGCGCCCGGCCGCGCCACCGCGGACACCAAGGCCAACGCGCGCTGTCGACGCCCGCGCGCCTGCTCGTCGGTGGCAAGACGCCGCGCCCGACCGACGTGCCCGCCGCTGATCGAGGCCGCCCAGGTGGCCGTCTTCGCGTCGAGCTTGTCGCGGTCCTGCAGGACCTGCGCGATGGCGGGCACCGACGGCGTCACCAGATGTACATGCCTGCACCTGGAGCGCAGCGTCACCGAGATGTCCTCGGGGTCCACCGATGGCGCGCAGAGCAGGAAGACCGTGCGGTCCGGCGGCTCTTCGACAACCTTCAGCAGCACATTGCCCGCCGCCTCGGTCAGCCGGTCCGCATCTTCGATGACCACCACCTGCCAGCGGCCGGTACTCGGCCGCCGCGACGCGATCTGCACGATCTCGCGCATTTCCTTGGTGCTGATACTCAGTCCTTCGGGGATCACCCGACGCACATCACCGTGGGTCCCCGCCATCGTCGTCGTGCACGCGTGGCAGCGCCCACACCCTGGCGTGCCCTCGTCGGTGCACTGCAATGCGGCCGCAAAGCACAGCGCCGCAACGGATCTACCCGATCCTGGCGGCCCGGTGAACAGCCAGGAGTGCGTCATCGCGCCGGAAATACTGCCCCCGCGGGCATCGATAGCGGCAGCAGTCAGTTCGGACTCGACCACATCCTGGCCGACCAGCCGATCGAAGACACCCGCCACGCGGTACACCCTAGCTGTCCCCACCGACACCGTTATCCGCGCCGCCCACGGCGGCCTACCACCACCCAGCGTTGCGATCCGCTGCGGCATGCCACCAGGGGGTCGGTACTGTCCGGTCGCCTGCGCCGTCGGCTGGTCGGGATGTAGTCCGAGCCGCCACAGCGCCTCCCCGGAGACGTAGATCATGACCGAACCACGCCAACGGCCGTCCCGGCCCTTTCCGCAGGCCAGGTCGAAGCGAATTTCGTTGTCGAAGAAGGGCATCCAGTGGATGCCTCGCTCACGCAGTCAAGCGTGGATGGCCGACCTCGGATGCGGGCGGCCAGGAAGATTCTCGTAGCCCTCGATGACGATCCATTCAGGGATTTCAGTGCTCACGACATCCATGTTGCCCCGGCCGTGCGGAATCAGGCCCGTTGATACGTGGTGTTCGCGCCGTCGAGCGCCTCGCGGATGATGTCGGCATGCCCGCTGTGGTGGGTGATCTCGCGCAGGATGTGCAGCACCGTGAAACGCACCGTCCACCACACCCGGTCGGGCGTCCACGGGGTGGTCGGGGTGGGGATAGAGGTGTCCAGGCTCGCTTCGGCGCGGATCAGGTTCGCGATTCCCGCTGCCACCGCATCCCATTCGGCGAGCAAACCCGCCACCGTTTCCTCGGGGCCCATCGCATATTCGCCGTCGAACTTCGAGACATCGAGTTCGGCGGTCTCGTCGCGTTCCTCGATGACCGTCGCCCAGTGCCGCTCGCAGCTGACCAGATGGTGCAGCAACCCACCGAGGGTCAACTCGCTGGCCGTAGTGCGCTGCCTTGCCTGGTCCTCGTCGATGCCCCGCAGCGTGATCCGGAACAGCTCGCGCTGACCGGCCAGTGCGGCGATGAGATCCTCACGTTCCTGTTCGGCTGTCATCGGGGTCCTTTCGCATCAAACGATTCGCACGCTACAACACCACATCCGAGCCCTCGGCGCCCGGATGATCGGGCGCCGAGGTGTGCTCAGGACTTCTTGGCGGTGGTCTTCGCAGCGGCCTTCTTCGCGACGGTCTTCGTGGCGGTGGCCTTCTTGGCCGCGGTGGTCTTCTTGGCCGCGGTCTTCTTGGCAGGCGCCTTCTTGGCCACGGCCTTCTTCTTCACCGGCCCGCGGGCCCGCCGATCGGCAAGCAGTTCCGAGGCCCGCTCGTCGGTGATCGACTCGACCTCGTCGCCCTTGCGCAGGCTGGCGTTGGTCTCACCGTCGGTGACATACGGGCCGAACCGCCCGTCCTTGATCACCATCGGCTTACCGGTGGCCGCGTCATTGCCGAGCTCGCGCAACGACGCCGCGCTTGCGGCCTGCCTGCCACGTCGCTTGGGCTCGGCGTAGATCCGCAACGCCTCCTCGAGCGACACCGTGAACAGCTGATCCTCATTCTCGAGCGAACGAGAATCAGTGCCCTTCTTCAGATATGGGCCATAGCGCCCGTTCTGCGCGGTGATTTCCTCGTTGTTGGCAGGATCGACACCGACAACGCGCGGCAGCGACAACAGTTTCAGCGCGTCGTCGAGGGTGATCGTGGCCAGATCCATTGTCTTGAACAACGATCCGGTTCGAGGCTTCGGCGCCGCCGCCTTCTTGGCGGTCTTCTTCGCGGGCGTCTCCTCGGCGGGCGGCTCCGGCAACACCTCCGTGACGTACGGACCGAAACGGCCTTCCTTGGCGACGATTTCGTGTCCGGTCACCGGATCGGTGCCGAGCGAACGCCCCTCCTGCGGGGTGGAGAACAGCTTCTCGGCAACCTCGGAGGTCAGCTCGTCCGGCGGCAGATCGTCGGGCAGGTTGGCCCGCTGGGAAATCGAATCGCCCTCGGGGTCATCGGGATTGGTGACCATCCGCTCCAGGTAAGGCCCGAACCGGCCGACCCGGACGACGACATCGCGGCCGTCCTCGTCGACGAAGAGCTTGATCGAGTTGACCTCGCGGGCGTCGATCTCGTCGAGCCGCTCTCCGACCATCTTCTTCAGTCCGCCGGAACGCGCGACCGAACCCTCGACACCGTGATCTCCGCCGAAGTAGAAGCCGGACAACCAGTTTCCGCGCTGCTCGCGCCCACCGGCGATGGCATCGAGGTCGTCTTCCATGCCTGCGGTGAAGTCGAAGTCGACCAGTCTGCCGAAATACGACTCCAGCAGGCCGATCACCGCAAACGCCACCCATGACGGCACCAGCGCGCTACCGCGCTTGTAGACATAGCCGCGGTCCAGAATCGTCTTGATGATCGACGAATAGGTCGACGGACGTCCGATGCCGAGCTCTTCGAGCGTCTTGATCAGCGATGCTTCGGTGTATCTCGCGGGCGGATTGGTGCTGTGCCCATCGGGATTCAGCTCCACCGCGGTGACGCTCTGGCCCTCGTCGAGGGCAGGCAGCCTGGACTCGGCATCGTCGGACTGACCGCCCGCCTCTTCGTCCACGCTCTCGACGTAGGCCTTCAGGAAGCCGGGGAAGGTGATGGTGCGACCCGAGGCCGAGAACACGCACTCCTCGCCGCTGCTCGCGACGCCGGTGATCCGCAGCGTGAGCGTAGTGCCCCTGGCATCGGCCATCTGCGAGGCGACGGTCCGCTGCCAGATCAGCTCGTAGAGCCGGAACTCGTCATTGTCCAGTCGCGCGTGCAGCTGGCCGGGGGTGGCGAAGGTGTCGCCGGACGGGCGGATCGCCTCGTGTGCTTCCTGTGCGTTCTTCACCTTGCGGGTGTACTGACGCGGTGTCGGGTGCACGTACTCCGCGCCGTAGAGCTGGGTCGCCTGCGACCTGGCCGCAGCGATCGCCGACTCCGACAGGGTGGTCGAGTCGGTACGCATGTAGGTGATGTAGCCGTTTTCGTACAACCGCTGCGCGACCCGCATGGTCCGATCGGAGGTGAACCGCAGCTTGCGGCCCGCCTCCTGCTGCAACGTCGACGTCATGAACGGCGGATACGGCTTACGGGTGTAGGGCTTGGCCTCCGCGGAAGACACCACCATGTCGGCGCCGTCGAGGGCCGCGGCGAGCCGCCGCGCGTGCGCCTCGTCCAGAACGACGACGCCGTTGCCCTTGAGCTGCCCGTCCGGACCGAAATCCCGGCCGCTGGCCACTCGGGCTCCCGCGACGTTGACCAGCCGCGCCCCGAAAGTCCGCGGGTTGGTGGCATCGCCGTTTTCCCCGCCTGCATCGAGCTTCGCCGCGATATCCCAGTACTCGGCGGAGCGGAATGCCATCCGCTCACGTTCGCGCTGCACGATCACCCTGGTGGCGACCGACTGCACCCGGCCTGCCGACAACCGCGGCATGACCTTCTTCCACAGCACCGGGCTGACCTCGTAGCCGTACAAACGGTCGAGGATGCGGCGGGTCTCCTGCGCGTCGACGAGATCGTTGTCGAGGTCTCTGGTGTCGGCCGCGGCGGCGAGAATGGCGGGCTCGGTGATCTCATGGAACACCATGCGCCGAACCGGGACCTTCGGCTTGAGGGTCTCCAGCAGATGCCAGGCGATGGCCTCGCCCTCGCGGTCGGGGTCGGTGGCCAGATAGAGCTCGTCGGCATCCTGCAGCAGGCTCTTGAGCTCGGATACCTTGGCCTTCTTATCCGGGCTCACCACATAGATCGGCTCGAAGTCGTTGTCGACGTCGACGCCGAGACGGGCCCAGGACTGTCCCTTGTACTTGGCAGGGACATCTGCCGCACCGCGTGGGAGGTCTCGGATATGACCGACCGAGGCTTCGACCGTGTAATTGCGACCCAGATAGGGCGCAATTTTGCGGGCCTTGGTCGGGGACTCGACGATCACGAGACGACGCAGGGGACGGCCCTGGTCGGCTGCACCGCGGTCTCGTGTTGCCACCGGCGAATACACCTTTCCTGTCGACCCGCGCGACGCTGTTCATGCACTGCGCGGCTGAGGCAAGCGGCGGCGACAGCCTTCTAGCGCCACCAGACACGTTTATACCTTGACGCTGTGTGTGGTCGGGTGCTTGCGACCCGACCACAGAGCGTACGCGCGTCATTGCCGACCAGTATGCCCTGTTTTGTAGCGGCACCTACCGCGCGGCGTGTTCGCGGCCTGGCGTTTCGACTGTCGCCACCAGGGCTCCGACGTGCGTCGATCGGGTCGACAGGCCGAATGGCATTGGCGCGCTTGGGTTGTGCGCGTGTCCGTTGTATCTGCCCCAGATATAGCTCGTCCCTCACCTCCGTTGCCGGTGGTGAGGGACGCGCTGTGGATCGTTGCGTGCTCAGCTGAGCGCGCGAACTCCGGTGGCCTGCGGGCCCTTGGTGCCCTGGCCAACCTCGAACTCGACCTTCTGGTTTTCCTCGAGGGTACGGAAGCCGGACCCCTGGATCTCCGAGTAGTGGACGAAGACGTCAGCGGAGCCGTCCTCGGGCGCGATGAAGCCGAACCCCTTCTCCGCGTTGAACCACTTCACAGTTCCCTGTGCCATTCTGTTCCTTCTCTTTTCTTACCGGAACGGTGGACAAGTAGGTTCGCCCACCGGGTCCGTTCCGATCGTTGTACTGTTGGTTCCCCCTGCAGGAAAGCACCAAGCACACCGTTCGCAACATCGATCCTGCTGACGGTTTGGACTTTGGATCCGTCCCTCGAACACAGAAGCTTGCGACCAGGAACCAGTGAACCATGTCTCCGAGCAATTCAACAGTCGAGTTACCGACAATTTGCAAAAAAGTTGATCTTGCGAATGCGCAGGTGAGGGACACAATGCTGGAATCCGGACTTGAGGTTCGTTTGCTTCCTGATAACCGAGTGAGCGTCTGGCAATCCGGCTGTGACCCAGGTCGCTATTGGGTATCGAAATGGCAGGTGAAGCTTCCAAAGCGCACACGTTTCACACTTTCTGTGCGTGTCGCGATGCCCGAGTCATGAATCCGACCGAACCGACAACCCGGTTGCGTGCCAGCAACCATCTCGGCTACGGGCGATCGTTGCTGAATCGTGTCCTGAGTGGAGTCCCCGACGGCGACCCTCGGCTGACGCACGTCGTCGAGCTGCCCGCCCGGGCGCCGGCCACCACCAACTGGCCCGATTGGGCGGCGCCCGAGGTGGTCGAGGCGTTCCGCGCCACCGGCATCGCGGCGCCGTGGACGCACCAGACCAGGACCGCCGACCTGGCAGCGGGCGGCACGCACGTCGTGGTCAGCACCGGTACAGCATCCGGTAAATCGCTGGGATACCAGCTGCCCGTCCTGACGGCGCTGGGCGAGGACCCACGGGCCACCGCCCTTTATCTCGCTCCGACCAAGGCACTGGGCGCCGATCAACTGCGTGCGGTGAACGATCTGACGCACCAAGGCGCGCTCCGGGATATTCATCCGACCGGCTACGACGGCGATACCCCCGCCGAGATCCGGCAGTGGGTGCGGGCGAACGGCCGCTGGATTTTCACCAATCCCGACATGCTGCACATCGGCATCCTGCGCTCGCACCAGCGCTGGGCCAGGGTGCTGCGCAGGCTGCGCTATGTGGTGGTGGACGAATGCCACGCCTATCGAGGCGTCTTCGGCTCGCACGTCGCGCTGGTGCTGCGCAGGTTGCAGCGAATCGCCGCACACTACGGCGCGGACCCGATATTCGTGCTGTGCTCGGCCACGACGGCAGAACCCGCGGCCGCCGCATCCCGGCTGATCGGCGCGCCTTGCGTCGCGGTGACCGAGGACGGCTCGCCACAGGGACCGCGCACTGTCGCACTGTGGGAGCCACCCCTGCTCACCGCGGTGACCGGTGAAAATGGCGCTCCTATTCGCCGTTCGGCCACCTCGGAGGCGGCCAGGATCATGGCAGATCTGGTGGTCGAAGGCGCTCGAACCTTGACCTTCGTCCGGTCCCGCCGGGCGGCCGAACTGACCGCCATGGAGACACGCAGGCTGCTGGCCGAGACCGATCCGAGTCTCGCCGAGCGGGTGGCCGCCTATCGCGGGGGCTATTTGGCGGAGGACCGGCGGGACCTGGAGACCGCGCTGTCCACCGGGGCATTACTCGGCGCGGCCACCACGAATGCGCTCGAGCTCGGCGTCGACATCGCAGGGCTCGATGCCGTGGTGATCTCCGGGTTCCCCGGCACCGTCGCCTCGTTCTGGCAGCAGGCCGGCCGCGCGGGACGCCGCACCCAAGGCTCCCTGGTCCTGCTCGTGGCCAGGGACGATCCACTCGATACCTTCCTCGTGCACCACCCGGAGGCCCTGCTGGACAAGCCGGTCGAGGCCACCATCACCGACCCGCACAACCCCTACGTGCTCGGCCCGCAGCTGCTGTGCGCGGCATTGGAACTTCCGCTCACTGATGCCGAAGTCGATGCACTCGACGCCCGCGAATTGCTTACCGACCTCGCAGTTCAGGGGCTGATTCGGCGCCGGGTCAGCGCCGGGGCGAAGGGGGACGCACGCTGGTATGTCACCGCGGAAACCCAGCCGCACGACGCCGTCGACGTGCGCGGTGGCATCGGCACGCCGGTCGCCATCGTCGACGGCGAGACCGGCAGGCTGCTCGGGACGGCCGACGCCGGACGCGCCACTGCCACGCTGCACGAAGGCGCGGTTCACCTGCATCAAGGCGATACCTACGTCGTCGACGAGCTGGACTTGAACGAGGGCGTCGCGTTCGTGCACGCCGCCGATCCCGGCTGGACCACCAGCGCCAGGTCGGTTACCTCCATCGTGGTCGACGCGACGACGGCACAGCATCGCCACGGCCGGGTGACCACCGCATTGACGCAGGTGCGGGTGACCAGCCAGGTCATCGGCTATCTACGCACGCTGCTCAGCGGTGAAGTACTCGACCTGGTCGAGCTGGATCTGCCCGCCCAGACCCTGTCCACCCGTGCGGTCCTCTACACCGTGACGCCCGAGCTGCTCGCCCTTGCCGGCATCGATCCACAGCGGGCCCCAGGCGCGCTGCATGCCGCCGAGCACGCGGCAATCGGCCTATTACCGCTGGTGGCGACCTGCGACCGCTGGGATATCGGCGGCGTGTCCACCGCCGAACACCCGGATACAGGTCTGCCGACCGTGTTCGTCTACGACGGACAGCCTGGGGGTGCAGGCTTCGCCGAGCGCGGTTTCGCGCAGCTGCGGCGCTGGTTGTCGGCGACTCTCGCGGTGATCGAATCCTGTGCGTGCGCGGCGGGCTGCCCGTCCTGCGTGCAGTCGCCCAAGTGCGGCAACGGCAACCACCCGCTGGACAAGGCGGGCGCAGGGCGTCTGCTCGCAGCCGTCCTTACCGAATTGAACGCTGCCCCCTGAGCGTCCCGCCCCAGGTCGAGCCACCGAGCTCGATCCGTGACCGTGCCGACCCCGCTGCGTGACCCGACGTCCGATGGCCGGAGGATCACCAGCACGAACCGGCGGGCGGGCACGGTCGCGCCGGGCCCGGCACGCGGTCGAATAAAAAGGAATAGATTCATGTTAACTGGAGTATTGCCACAGACTTTCCGTCTCGACATGCGCATTTATTCATTGCTTTGTCCGGCTACTCGCGGGAATTGACGTGAGACCGCAATTATTTGATCATTCCAATTACCGAATTGCACGGCCTCGCGCCTACCGCTGACGAGTGTGGGTACGCGCGGGTCACACTCCATCTTCGACAGGACCCGCACGAGCGACTGCTCGAACAGTCCAGTTTCCATACAGACCTATTGGTACATTCCGCACGACAGTGACGGTCACATCCCAGTGCGTGACTTCACACTCGTGAATCCGCACTCGCATGCGCCGCGCGATCTCCAATGCCTGCGCACATCCCGCCTCCGCCCCTTGCTCCAACGCACCGGCCGCAGCCAATGCCGCGAGATCCGCGGCGGCCTGCGCGCGATGCCGACTCACCACCACAACACCGACCTGACCGACCAGCAGCGTCGCCCCGATCAGCCCCACCAGCGCCAGGCAGGCCAACACCGTCGCGCCGCCTTGCTCCGCCCGCCGCCTGTTCAACACCTGACCATCCGAGAGCAGACCGTTCGCCGTCCCGTACCGCACTGCACGCAGCCACTGTGCGGCCGAACACACAGTGCCCCTGGCCGGCTGTTCGATCACCGCACGACTCCCGGCTCGCGTACCGCGACAGCGTCCGCACGCAGCACCAACAGCGGCAACAGCGGAGAACGGGCGGAAACGACCGCGATGACGCGGTCACCCTCGCTGCGCACCGTGATATCGGCCGTGGGCGGAGCAACCCGCTCGGCCGCCGACACCGCGTTCGACTGGTCACCCCTGGCCGCCAGCCGCGCCGCCTCGCGAGCGGCATCGACACAGCGCACCTGTGCCGATGCCGCGAGAATCGCACCGAGACACAGCACCACGGCAACGACGACCGCGGCCAACGCGATGGCAGCCTCGACCGTCACCGAACCCTGCTCGTCACCGAGAACCATTGCACCGCAGTGTGTTACCGGACTCGCTACACCGCGGTGTTGAGCGCCCGATCGATGATCTTCGTCAAGGCATTCACGATGCTGTCGCCGGTCACCACCCCATACAGGACGGCCCCGAAGGCAGCTGCCGCGATCGTCCCGATCGCATACTCCGCGGTACTCATGCCCTCGTCCGCGACGACCGCGTGCACCAGTCGCGATCTCAGCTCCATATATACAACGCCCAGCCGATGCAGCGCCCGGTCCGTCATCCGCTCGATTCGCACCGTCTTCCCCTCTCCCTCCGGCCCGCGCGGCCGATCCGCGCGGGCAAGCCCTCCCCGGCGTGGCAGCATGCTCGGCCACGATCGCGCCTCGCCGACCTGCCGCAGCAACATCGGTCCGGTGTCCTGGTTTCGTGATTCGCGCGCTCACAGCAGCCCGCCCTCGAGGACTCGGCCCGCGAGACCGATCACCACCGGCACGATGCCCAGGCAGATGAACGCGGGCAGAAAACACAGTCCGAGTGGGCCACTGATCATCACTCCGGCCCGTTCGGCGCGTGCGGCCGCCATGTCCTCGACCGCGCCACGGTGCTGTTCGGCCAGCTCGCCGATGGCCACCGCCAGCGACGCTCCCGACCGCGCCGAACGCCGCGCCATCCGTGCGAGCGACTCGACCTCGGCCGCTCCCGGCCTGCCCACAGCGTCTGCGGCCGCTCG
The DNA here is from genome assembly GCF_046764895.1 of Nocardia sp. CWNU-33. Lineage (NCBI taxonomy): Bacteria > Bacillati > Actinomycetota > Actinomycetes > Mycobacteriales > Nocardiaceae > Nocardia > Nocardia sp. CWNU-33. The sequence continues at coordinate 63,648 of NZ_JBKOQN010000010.1, forward strand.
CTCCCATGCTGTCGCCGCGTCCGCCCCCAGCGCCAGCAGATCGGCGGCTCGGACCAGCGCAGCACCGAGCACCGCCGGCGCGCCCGGCGCCACCACCCGCGCCGCACCCGCCATCGGCAGCCCCGCTCGCAGGCATGCGGCGAGCAGATCGAACACCGAAGCGACCGCAAGCGGATCATCGCTACCCCTGCGCCCCGGCACCCTGACCAGTGGTTCCGAACCACCGCCGCGCAGCGACCGTAGTCGCCGGGTCACCGCCACCCGCCCAGGCAACACCACGAGCGCTAGCGCCGGCAGCAACACCACCCCACCGGAAATCCCCATCACTCCCCCTCCCTTCATTCGACTGCCGCCGCGCCCGGCAATCGAGCTGTACCGCGCTTGTCGAGCCGATCGTTCGCACGATCACCGACCCTGGTGAGAGGCCATTCCGGCGGCCGCCCACGCAGCGGTGACTCGGCTGACCTGCCACCGCAAGCTCGACCACAAGTCGTTTCATGCCAGCACCTTTCGAGTGATCGCATCCGTCCACAGCAGGCCCGCGCACGCGAGGCCGGTGCCGAGCGGAAGCAGGACGGCGCCTGCGGCGGAGGCGAACAGGATGTTCAGCGGTGCGGCGCCCATCAGTTGGCCGAGGGCGAGGCCGAGCAAAGGGAGGCAGGCCAGGACAGCGGCGGTGGCGCGGGCACCTGCCAGTGCGGCCGCGGTTCGGCCACGAAAACGGATGCGACCCTGGAGATCTGCCCGGGCCGCGGACAGTAGTTCGGCGAGGGCGAGGCCGTGGTGTTCGGCGACCCGCCAGGCGTCGGCTATCCCGGCCAGCTCGGGGGCCACCACGGAGTCCGGGTGGCGCAGACCGTCTGCGCTCGAACCGCCCAGTCGGCTGCGGGCCGCGCTGACGGCGAATGCACGCGCCGCCGCGCCGCCGGATTCGTGTGCCGCGACCGCGGCGGCCGCGCTCGGGTGCGCACCTACCCGCAGCTCCCCGATGACGGCTTCGACCGCGTCGAGCAGGTACGCGCATTCGACATTGTGTAAGCGGTCGTGCCGAGCACGACGAAGCCGGATACCAACTGTGCCCGTCACCAGCGCCGCAGCGATCAGCGGGCCGAATCCGGCGACCGCTGTCGCGGCGATGCCGATCCCGATACCCACGCTGAACAGGCTGCTGCGCTGTGGTTTCCGCCTGACACCGGAGGGAACGAACAGGTCGATGAAGCGGCGACGTGCCCTCGGCGCCGGAGCGCTCAACAGCGCAAGTACCAGACACGTCAGTGCCACGATCATCGGTCGAGCCGTTCGTCGAGGAGGCCGGCCAGTTCGGTAGCAGCCACAGCCGGGCCGTGGTCGGCTCGCCAGGCCGCCGCGATGCGGACATGTCCGGAGTCGTCGCGCCGGACGACGCCGATTTCGCGCAGTCCGCGAGAACCATCCGCCCTTCGATGCACGTGCATCACCACCTGTACCGCGGCGGCGAGCTGACTGTGCAGTGCAGCCCGGTCCATACCTCCCAGTGCCGCAAGGGCTTCCAGGCGCGCGGGAACTTCCTGGGGCGAGTTCGCATGCACGGTCCCCGCTCCCCCGTCATGTCCCGTGTTGAGCGCAGTGAGCAGGTCGACCACCTCCGCGCCGCGCACCTCACCGACCACGATCCGGTCCGGTCGCATCCGCAGTGCCTGGCGTACCAGGTCGCGCACCGTCACCTCGCCGACGCCTTCGACATTCGCGGTGCGCGCGACCAGCCGTACGACATGGGGATGCGGGGGCGCGAGCTCCGCCGCGTCCTCCACACAGATGATTCGTTCCTCGGGCCCGACCTCGGCCAGCAGGCTGGACAACAAGGTGGTCTTCCCCGCACCGGTGCCGCCGACGACCAGGAAGGCAAGCCGGGCTCGAATGATCCGCTCCAACAGCAGTTTCGCCTCCGGCGCCACCGCGCCGGAGGCCGCGAGCGCATCCAGCCCCTGTGTGGCGGGACGCAGCACACGCAGTGAAACACAGGTACCGCCGTGCGCCACCGGCGCCAAGACCGCATGAAGCCGGACACCGAAGGAATCCCCCAGCGCTCCTTCCCTTCCCGAAAGTCTGCCGTCGACCCACGGCAGCGCATCGTCGAGCCGTCGCCCTGCCGAAAGGGCAAGCCGCTGTGCCAGCCTGCGCACGGCGGCCTCATCCGGAAACGTGACCGACGTCTTTCGCAACCCGTGACCCCGGTCGATCCAGACGGCATCCGGCGCGGTGACCAGAACGTCAGCAACCTGCGGATCTTGCAGCAGCGGCTCCAGTACCCCGGCACCGGTCATCTCCGTCTGCAACAACCGGAGTGCGCGCAGCAGATCCGTGTCACCTAGGACCCCGCCTGCCTCGGCCCGAATAGCGGCTGCCACCTGCGCCGGATCTGGATCCCCCGCCCCGCCCGCAAGGCGTTCCCGCACCCGATCCAGCAGCTCGGACGTCACCAAGGCGCTCATCGCAGGCCTCGCCCTGCGGGGGCGCTCAGCACCGACAGCACCGCGTCTGCCGCGTCGCGGAGTGGGCCCCGGCGACGGACGGTCAGGCCGCCGCGTTCGAGGCGGGCGGCGAGGCCCGCTTGGGCTCGGACAGCGGCGAGCAGCGGCAGGTCGAGTACCTCCGCAACCTCGTTTCCGCGTAGCCCGCCGGGTGCTGGGCCACGTACTACCAAGCCCTGGTTGGGGTTTCGTCTGCCGATGTAGGCGGCGACGGATTCTGCCGCGGCCATCGCGCGCAGCCTGGCCGGAACAACCAGCACCACGAGGTCCGCCGAGTCGAGCATTTGGTCGGCGTGCGGGCCGCGCTCGCCGGATATGTCGCAAACCACCAAATCGCCTGCGGCACGGCTTGCTTCGACGACAGCGTGCACCGCGGTGGGGCCGATCTCGCTCGGCAAGCGTCCGGCACCACCGCGTCCACAGGACAGCACGGCGAGCCCGGGGGCCGCTGCGGGCAGTGCACTGTGCAGTGCCGACGCAGACACCCGGCCATCCTCGATCATCAGATCGGGCCAGCGCAGCCCTGCGGTCATCTCGATGCCGAGCAGCAGGTCGAGGCCGCCGCCGAGCGGTGCGCCATCGACGAGCACGGTGTCTCGCCGGAACCGTTCGGCAGCGGCGCGCAGAGCGGTGGCCGCGGCGAGAACGGATGCGCCCGCACCGCCGCCGGCCCCGGCAATCGCGACAACCACACCGTCCCCCATCCGATTTTCACCGTACTCAGCAAACTTCTCGATAAGCCCGACAGCGGCGCCGGGGAGCGCGATCACCCGCTCGGCTCCGACCGCTGCGGCGGCCTGCCAATCGCACAGGTCCGGCTCGCCGTCGGTCACCAGAACGACCCCGACACGCCGCAGACATCCGACCGCCGCACACTCCCCCGCCATGGCTGTGTCGAGGATCACCAGCGGGGCACCGGTCCAGGCGTGCCTGCCCATCGGCAGCTCGCGTTCGTCGAGCCCGCGTTCCGCAGCGGCCGCGACACGCCGCACTTCGTCCCGAAGGCGGGTATCGCTGATGAGCACGAGTGCCGGCGGCGTCGTGACCGGTGGCGCAGCTTCGAAATCCATGCAGGTCAGCGTGGTCGAAGCCGAAGCAGTGCAATAGAGGCAGTATGCCGAATGTGGATAACTCCGGGGATGTGGATAGATCCGGAGTGAGAGAGAGAAGTCGAACCGTCCCCTGAATAGAGGACGGCCCCAGCCGGGGGGGGAGGAGGCTGGGGCCGTCGGGTTCAGCCCCGGGGGGTCGGGCTGAACGCGCCTGGACCATGTCCAGGTGCCAGCAATACTACACCCAAGCCCCGGCCACAACGCAAGTCTGTCGTCGGAGAACTTTATGGCTGTCACCGGCCCGGCGTCTCCAGGGCAAACCCACCGCGAGGCCCCGGAACACGACCCGCTACCCGCCCGAACTCGTCTCCAAAACGCGCTCGACAGACCCGGTTTGCAGTCCGCAGTCACCGCCCGAAATGACACAGCCGGACGCAGTTCGTCCGTCGCCTGCGCTTGACGGAGCGGAGGCGCAGTCACCGCCCGAAATGACACAGCCGGACGCAGTTCGTCCGTCGCCTGCGCTTGACGGAGCGGAGGCGCAGTCACCGCCCGAAATGACACAGCCGGACGCAGTTCGTCCGTCGCCTGCGCTTGACGGAGCGGAGGCGCAGTCACCGCCTATTCTGAACGGGTGACTGCCGAGGGTGACCGAACCGGGCTTCCGGACCAACAAACCACCGGCGGCGGACGTGTCGCTGCCTTCTTCGATCTCGACAAGACAGTGATCGCGAAATCGAGCACGTTCGTGTTCAGCAAGCCGTTCTATGCACAGGGTCTGTTGAACCGCCGCGCGGTGCTCGAGAGCAGCTACGCACACTTCCTGTTCCTGCTGTCGGGCGCGGACCACGATCAGATGGAGCGGATGCGCGCCCACCTGACGAGCATGTGTGCGGGCTGGGACGTCGAACAAGTGAAATCCATTGTGGCCGAGACGCTGCACGAGCTGGTCGACCCGCTGATCTATGCCGAAGCGGCCGATCTCATCGCCGATCACAAGATCCGCGGTCACGACGTGGTGATCGTGTCCGCTTCCGGCGAAGAGATCGTCGGCCCGATCGCCGAGGCGCTCGGCGCCTCGCACACCGCCGCAACGCGAATGGTCGTCGCGGACGGTCGATACACCGGCGAGGTCGAGTTCTACTGCTACGGCGAAGGCAAGGTCGCCGCGATCGAAAAGCTGGCCGCCAGTGAGGGTTACGACCTTTTGCGGTGCTATGCCTACTCCGATTCGGTGACCGATCTGCCGATGCTCGACGCGGTCGGCCATCCGACGGCGGTGAACCCCGATCGCAACCTGCGGCGCGAGGCGCTGGCCAAGGGCTGGCCGACCCTGACGTTCTCCAACCCGGTTTCGCTGTGGTCTCGCTTCCAGACCCCGTCGTCTACCACCCTTGCCGCGACCGCGGTGGTCGGATTGAGCGCGGTGGTGGCGGGCGCACTCAGCTACCGGTTACTGCGCCGCCGCCGCTGAGGCTTAACTGATACAAGCTTGCCTGCCACACTGGCTGCTAGGGAGCCAGCGGGGTACTTGCCGAAGCGTTTGCCGACATGGCGTTCGCGATGTCGCGACCAGGGATTCAACCACGAAACGCCGATGAACACACCGATTATTGAATGTTTTCCGAAGCCTTGATGTGAGGGCTGTCACAGTGTAAAAAGGTAACTACGGAAGGTCGGAAGGCCAAGGCAGAGCCGGAAGAGAAGGTTCAGTCTCCCGTCCACCCTTCCCAGCACGGATGCCAGGTACCCACGCGGAGCGCGCCGCGACAAGGGCAAAAGCGTTGTGGGCCTGCGAGATTCGGATTGTCGACGGCGAGGGCCTCGCACAGGTTGCGGGGATGAACCGGCGGAGTTCGAATTGTCGCCGAGGCCGAAAGACCACAACCCACCTAGCACGCTTGGTAACCGGGTTTCCGTGCTAGCGGGCGGTGAGGTCGTTCAACGACAACGCCGCCCGCTTTGACGTGTAGGGGCCCACTGGCCGAGCGCAGGCGCGCCTATCCCGACGCCGAATCGGCGATCGACCTCGCCTCACGAGCACCGTCCTCGAAGGCACCACAGCACAGGATCACCCAGCTGCCGACGGCAGTCGCCTCTCCCGTGCCGAACCCGGCTGCGGTATCCAGATACGCCTGCCGCCGACGCAGCCAGAACACCTCGGGCACGCCGAGGCTGTGCGGGTCGAGCCCACTGGACACCGCGACAAGTCGGGACGCCGCCCGCGCGACGATGCCGTCGGCCGTGCCGAACGGCCGCAACGCCAACAGCTCGCCATGCACCACCGCGGCGACAACCGGTGCAGGCGCGGTGGACCCGAGCACCGTCTGCACCAGCAGGTCGAGCCGTTCGGCAACGCCTGCGTCGGAACGCGGCCGACCGAGCAGCGCCTCGTCGGTCACCAGATCGGCGGCGGCCAGCAGGTGCAGCCGAGCCAGCGCCTGCAAGGGGGCACGCCGCCAGGTGCCGGCGAGATTGCGCAGGGCATCGCCGTCGAGCGCCTGCCCCACCCGCAGCGACCCGGCCAGGATCGGATCGCCGACCCGGCCGTCGGCGGGCAGTTCGGTCGAACCGCCGTCGATCGCGGCGGACGACCGGGCCGCACGCACCGCGGCCTCGGCGGCCGTGGTCGGCCAGCCGCGCCGGTTCGCCTTGTGCCGATGCACGTCGGCGAGCGCGTCGCGGGCACGATCGGCGCTGTCGCGCACACCGGGCAGATCGACGAGAGGCTGTAGCGGATCGGTCACGGGATACGAGGCTAGTTCAGCCGCTCAGTGCCGCTCGGTGCCGGGCGATGGTCTCCTCGATCCCGGTCAGCGCCGCGAGCTGCTCGGGAGTCAGCAGGTCGAGGAAGTGCCGATGCACGGACGCGAGGTGGACAGGCCCTGCCGCTGCCAGCGCCTGCCGCCCCGGTTCGGCAAGCACGACGTCGTCACCGCGCCCATCACGTTCACACGGCTCACGCGCGATCAGGCCGCGCCGCTCCATCCGCCCGAGCTGGCGGGACAGGCGGCTGTGCGGCCAGTGCATCCGCGCCGCAAGGCCGCTCACCCGCACGCATTCCTGCTCGGCCGCCATCTCCGTCACGGCGGTGAGCACGTCATAGTCCGGCATCGACAGCCCGGTGCGGGACTCCAAATCGCGGGCGATCTCGGTGTCCACGAGCAGCGGCAGCCGCCGGTAGGCCGCCCAGGCGGTCCGCGCATCACCGGCCGCGCGACGGTTCGATGTCTTGGGCATATAACCAGCCTACCGGTTCTTGTTTACATGTAACGAAGTTGCCGATATGGTATCCGTTACATGTAACGGAATTGAAAGGCGGTGCACGTGACCGGCTACCAGAACACCCGCGATGTCAACGAAACCCAGTTGTGCACAGAGACTTTCGGTGCCCCGGAGCAGCAGCCCGCAATCCTGCTCATCCACGGCGCAGGCGAATCACTCCTGGCATGGGAGGAAGAATTCATCGAGCGCCTGGTGGCAGGCGGCCGCAGCGTGATCCGCTACGACAGCAGGGACGCGGGCCGGTCCGCCACGTATCCGGTGGGCGCGCCGCCATATGGGCTGCGAGATCTGGTCGCCGACGCCGTCGGCCTGCTCGACGTCTTCGGCCTGCGGCAGGCGCACCTGATCGGCATGTCGCAGGGTGCGGCGGTCGCGCAACTCGCCGCACTCGATCACCCCGATCGGGTCGCCACCCTGACCCTCGCCTCCTCGACACCCGGCGGTCCCGGCCACCAATACCCCGACCTCCCGGAGATGACCCCCGAACTCCGAGCCTTCTTCGCGGGCGAGGGCGCCGAACCGGACTGGTCGGACCGAACCGCCGTTGTCGAATACCTCGTCGAGGCCGATCGCCCTTTCGCCGCGGCAAGTCTGCCGTTCGACACCGCGGCCCGGCGGGCCAAGGCCGAGCGAATCATCGACCGCGCGAACGACATTGCGGCCCAACTGACCAATCCGTTCATGATCGATCCCGGTGCGCCGTGGCGGGATCGGCTCGGAAAGATCGTCGCGCCGACCCTGGTACTACACGGCACCGAGGATCCACTCTTCCCGATCGGGCACGGTCGAGCCCTCGCCGCGGAGATTCCCGGCGCCCGTTTACTCGCGATGGAGCACACCGGGCACGAGATCGCGCCACGGGCACAATGGGATTCGGTTGTCGCCGCCATCCTCGCGCACACGGCCTGATCCTTCGGCGAGCCGCAGTGGCCACCGCGCTGATCGGCGTGCCGTCCAGCTGAGCGGGGTGACGGCAACGCCTACCCCGCCAACAGATCGCGTCCCGGAATCGCGTCCAGCAGCCGCCGGGTGTACTCCTCTCGTGGATTGTCGAAGACCTCGTTGGTGGTGGCGGCCTCGACGACTTTGCCGTTCTGCATCACGAGCACATCGTCGGCGATCTGCCGGACCACGGCGAGGTCGTGGGTGATGAACAGGTAGGACAGCCCGAGCTCCGCTTGTAAATCGTTGAGTAGCTTCAGAATCTGGGCCTGCACCAGCACATCCAGTGCGGAGACCGCTTCATCGCAGACCACCACCTCCGGAGAAAGTGCCAGCGCGCGGGCCACGGCCACGCGCTGACGCTGACCACCGGACAGCTCATTCGGATAGCGGCGCATCACCGTCGAGGGCAGCGAAACTTTGTCCAGCAGTTCCCGCACCGTCGCTTCGCGTTCCTTGGAGGTGCCGATCCGGTGCGTGCGCAACGGTTCCTCGATGGTGCGGTAGATCGAGTACATCGGGTCCAGTGAGCCGTAGGGATCCTGGAAGATCGGCTGCACCCGGCGGCGGAACGCAAAGGCGCCCTTGCGGTCCAGCTTCGCGACCTCCTTGCCGTCGAAGGTCACCTTCCCGGCCGTCGGCTCCAGCAAGCCGAGAACCATCTGCGCGACAGTGGATTTGCCGGATCCGGACTCACCGACAATGGCCGTGGTGGTGCCGCGCTCGAGCCGGAACGACACTTCGTCGACCGCAATGAAGTCCGACGACTTCCACGGCGCATTGCCGCGCATCTTGAATGCCTTGGTCAAATTCTCCGCAACCACCACGCCATCGGAGACCGCTGCCGACTCCGTGTCGGCCGCGGCCGCCTCTTCCGCGACCTGAACGGCCTGTTTGCGTATCTCGACGCGCTCACGCACCGAGGACAGCCGCTGCGAGGCCAGCGAGGGTGCCGAGTTCACCAGCCGCTTGGTGTACAAATGCTGTGGCTCACGCAGAATCTGGAGTGCGGGACCGGATTCCACCACCCGACCGCGATACATCACCACCAGGTGCTCGGCGCGCTCGGCGGCGAGACCGAGATCGTGGGTGATCAACAAAACCGCCGTGCCGAGTTCGCTGGTCAGACCGTCGAGATGATCGAGGATCTGCCGCTGCACGGTGACGTCGAGCGCCGAGGTCGGCTCGTCGGCGATCAGCAGTTTGGGCCGGCACGCCAGTCCGATCGCGATGAGCGCACGCTGGCGCATGCCGCCGGAGAATTCGTGCGGATACTGGTTGACCCGGCGTTGCGCGTCCGACATCCCCGCTTCCTCCAGCAGTTCGATCGCCCGCTTCGCGGCGGCCTTACCTTTGGCTATTCCGTTGGCCGCCAACGTTTCCCTGATCTGGAACCCGACCTTCCACACCGGGTTGAGGTTCGACATCGGGTCCTGCGGGACCAGACCGATGCCGCTGCCGCGCACGGCGACGATATCCTTCTTCGACGCCTTCGCGAGATCTTTTCCGTCGAACAGGATCGAGCCGGAGGTGATCTGTCCGGTGCCGGGCAGCAGATCGATGATGCTGTGTGCGGTGGTGGTTTTCCCGGAGCCGGATTCACCGACGATCGCGACCGTCTGACCTGGATAGACCGACAGACTGACGTCGCGGACCGCCGGAATCTGCTTGCCCTCGGAACTGAAGCAGACGTTGAGATCTTCGATCTCGAGCAGTGGTTTATCGGACATCGCCGCGGTCACCTCTTCCTGGCCTTCGGATCGAGCGCGTCCCGCACCGCGTCGCCGAGCAGGATGAAGCTCAGCACGGTGAGCGCCAATGCTGTCGCGGGATAGAACAAGATCGGCGAACCACCGCGCAGCTCGTGCTGATTGGTGTTGATGTCGGAACCCCAGGACACGATCGTGCGCGGCAGCCCGACCCCGAGGTAGGACAGGGTCGCCTCGGTGACGATGAACGCGCCGAGCCAGATCGTGGTGACCACGATCAGCGGTCCCGCCGCATTCGGCAACACATGGCGCAGCAGGGTCCGTATTCGAGAGACGCCCAATGCTTTTGCCGCCGTGACGTACTCGCTGTTCTTGGCCTCGATCACCGCACTACGCGCGATGCGTGCCGCCTGCGGCCAGGTGAACGCGGACAGAATCAGGATGACCGTCCAGATGGTCCGTGAATCCAGCAGCTGCATGATGACGATCGCGGCGAGCATCAGCGGAATCGCGTAGAAGATCTCCGCGATCCGTGACACCACCGAATCGAGCAGCCCGCCGTAGAAGCCGGAGAGCGCCCCGAGCGTGCCACCGATGAACAGGAACAGCGTTGTCGCGCCGAGACCGGCCATCACCGAAGCCCGTGCGCCGTAGACGGTTCGGGTGTAGACGTCACAGCCCTGTTTGTCGAAGCCGAACGGATGGCCCGGCCCACGCGGATCCATACTGAAATCGCCGTTGCAATAGCGCGGGTCCTGATCGCTGAACAGTCCCGGCCAGAGCACGACAACCGCGATGAAGACAATCAGCAGCGCGGCGATGATGAAGATCGGATTTCGGCGCAGCTGCCGCCATGCGTCTTGCCAGATGCTGGTCGGCGAACCGGATTCGTCGACCTGGTCGGTGGCGAGAACCTGCACCTCGTCGGGCGGTGCGACGAAGTGCTGCTGCCTGTCCGGGACGTGTTTATCGAGGTCAGGCATATCGAATCCTCGGGTCGAGCATGGCGTAGAGCAGGTCGATGAGCAGATTCGAGATCAGGAAGATCACGATGAGGACCGTCACGAAGGACACCACGGTCGGTGGTTCACCGCGCGTAATCGCTTGGTAGAGCGTGCCTCCCACGCCCGGGATGTTGAAGATGCCCTCGGTGACGACGGCGCCGCCGATCAGGGCGCCGAGGTCGGCGCCGAGGAAGGTGATGACCGGGATCATCGAATTGCGCAGAATATGCACGGTGACGACCCGTGGTCTACTCAGCCCCTTGGCGGTCGCGGTCCGCACGTAGTCGGCGGACATGTTCTCCGCCACCGAGTTTCGAGTGAGCCGGAGCACATAGGCGAACGACAGCGAGCCGAGCACGATCGCCGGGACGAGCAGTTCGCCGATACTCGCCTTGCCGGTGACGGTCACCGGCGCGATGCCCCATTTCACGCCGAGCAGGAACTGGGCGAGAAAGCCGATCACGAAGATCGGCACCGCGATGATGACCAGACTGACCACCAGCAGGGTCGAGTCGAAGAGCCTGCCTTTGCGCAGACCCGCGATCAGTCCGAAGATGACGCCGAAGATGCCCTCGATGAGGACCGCCATGAGCGACAGCTTGATCGTGATCGGGAAGGCCCGCGCGAGCTCGTCGCGTACCGGCCTGCCGGAGAAGGCCGTGCCGAAATCGAGCGTGAAGATGCCCTTGAGGTACAGCAGGTACTGCACGAAGAACGGGCGGTCGAGGTGATAGCGGGCGCGAAGTTGGGCTTCCACCGCAGGCGTCATCGGCTTATCGCCTGCCAGCGCGTGGATCGGATCGCCCGGAACTAGGAAGACCAGTGCGTAGATGAGCAGCGTCGCCCCGAGGAACACGGGGATCATCTGGAGCAGACGCCGCACGACATACCAGGCCATTTCGTCTCCTGGGTGAGCGGCACGGTCGTGCCGCCGGGTTGGCGGCACGACCGAGCCGAGCGGCTACTTCTCGATGTTCTCGAAGTCGAACAGGCCGTTCCACGCGAGTTCGGCCTTCGTCACCTTGTCCGACCGTCCCGCCGCGGCGAGGTAGTCGAGCACCGGGATATCCGCCATCTCCTTGATCAGCAGAGCCTGGGCCTTCGCCACGATCTTGTAGGACTCCTCGAGCGTCGGCGCCGCGAGCGCGGCGTCGAGCAGGCCGTCGAATTCGGCGCTCTTGTAGTCGACGTTGTTGGTATCGGAGTAGCTGTAGTACTGCGAGGTCAGGAACTGCAGCATGGTCGGGTAGTCGCCCTGCCAGCCGTAGCGGAACGCCTTACCGATCGTCTTGGCGTTCACCAGATCCCGAATGTTCTTGAAGGTCGGGAACGGGGTGCCGACCGCGTCGATACCGAGGGTGTTCTTCACACTGTTGGCAACGGCTTCGATCCAGGCCTGGTGGCCGCCGTCGGAGTTGTAGGCGATCTCGTAACGACCCGACCACGGTGACATGGCATCGGCCTGCGCCCACAGCTTCTTGGCCTCCTCCGGGTTGTACTTCAGCACCTCGGAGCCGGGCAGGTTCCCGTCGAACCCGGGCAGGGTGCTTGCGGTGAAGTCACGCGCCGGAGTCTTGGTGCCGTTGAAGATGGTGTCGCAGATCTGCTGGCGGTTGATCGCCATCGAGATCGCCCTGCGCCGCAGCAGCCCTTCCTCGCCGCCGAAGTGCGCGACATTGGCCTGGACACCGATGTGCTGGTTCTGCGCGGTCGGCGCGAGAATCGCGCGATCACCGAGGTCCTTCTTGTAGGAGGTCAGCGCGCTGTCCGGGATGGTGTCGAGGGAATCGAGATTGCCCGCCTGCAGATCCGAATAGGCCGTGTCGAACGACTGGTACATGACGAACCGCAGGCCCTTGTTCTTGGCCGGGCGGCCGCCCTGGTAATCCGGGTTGGGCACCAAGTCGATCTTGACGTTGTGCTCCCACGCGCCCGTGCGGGCGAACTTGTACGGGCCGTTGCCGATCGGGTTCTCGCCGAAGGCCTTCATGTCCTTGAACGCTGCCTCGGGCAGCGGATAGAACGGTGCGTAGCCGAGTTCGGTCTCGAAGTCGATGGACGGCTGCTTCAACTCGACGGTGAATGTGCGATCGTCGACCACCTTCAGGCCCGACATCGTCTGTGCCGTTGGCTTTTCCGCCGACACCTCGTCGAATCCGACGATCGGGGTGAACACGTAGCTCTGCAGCTGGGCGTTGGTGCCGAGCGCACCGTAGTTCCAGGCATCGACGAACGACTTGGCCGTCACCGTGCTGCCGTCGGTGAACTTCCAATTCGGCTTGATGGTGATCGTGTAATTCTTCCGATCGGTGGTCTTGATCGACTCCGCCAGCTCGTCGTGGGCCACGCCCTTGCCGTCGTAATATTTCAGCCCGGCGAACAGCCGGTCGACTACGCGGCCACCCATATTCTCGTTGGTATTGGTGGGCACCAACGGATTCTGTGGTTCACCACCGTTCGTCGTGACAATGTCCGCGTCGGCACTATCGCTCGACGAACATGCGGACAGCCCGAGGCTTGTGGCCAGCAGTACTGCCGCGATCAACGCTGTAGCTCTGTTGAATCTCAACGCGTTCTCCCGATTTCGAGACAGGCGAAGGGGATCCGCGATGCACGCGTGAGTCCTTCCCAGCGCGCCTCGACTCGATCGCCTTGGAATGCCTGGGACAGTAGCTATTCGGACGACCGTTGTCATCGGATTGACCAAGGTTCATTCCACTTGTTACCAATCCGGCAACATGGCCGAAACACACAAAACTTGGCGATGAAAACGCTGATCTACCGGAACTATGCCGACGCTGGGGCCATCCGGTGTTCTAAGAGGTTGAAGAAGACGATAACTAGCGCGGGGTCGGTTTGTCAGGCGATCGGGCCGGATACGCGCCGCGGTGACGGGATCGAAACCCGGTGGGCACACCGGACGCGGCCTAGGTCACAGTTGATTACTGTCGAACTGGCCCACACCGGGTGCGTCGAATCGAGCGCTGCAGATTTCGTGAAGGAAGAGACGAGATGACCGATACCACCGCCGACCACACGGACTCGTACCCACCGAACCCGGAATTCGCCACGGCGGCAAATGCAGACGCCTCGTTGTATCAGCGGGCCGCGGCGGATCGCGACGCGTTCTGGGCCGAACAGGCCGGACGGCTGCACTGGGATCAGCCCTGGACACAGGTCCTCGATTGGCGCGACGCGCCCGTCGCGAAGTGGTTCGTCGACGGCAAACTCAACGTCGCCTACAACTGCGTCGACCGGCACGTACTGGACGGCCACGGCGATCAGGTCGCCATCCACTGGGAAGGCGAGCCGGGCGACTCCAAGGACATCACCTACCGCGACCTGCTCGCCGAGGTCAGCAGGGCGGCCAACTACCTCACCGAACTCGGCCTTGAGGCAGGTGATCGAGTCGCCATCTATATGCCGATGGTCCCCGAGGCCATCGTCTCGATGCTGGCCTGCGCCCGCCTCGGCCTCACCCACTCGGTCGTCTTCGCCGGCTTCTCCCCCACCGCGCTGCGCCAGCGCGTCGACGACGCCAGCGCACGCCTGATCATCACCACCGACGGGCAGTGGCGGCGCGGCAAGTCCGCACCGCTCAAGGAGGCCGTCGACGAAGCGCTCTACGCCCACGGCGATGTGCCGCACAGCGTCGAGCACGTGCTCATCGTGCGCCGCACCAACATCGAGGTGCCGTGGACCGAGGGCCGTGACCTGTGGTGGCACGAGACGGTCGCGCAGGCTTCCCCGGACCACCAGGCTCAAGCGTTCGACGCCGAGCATCCGCTGTTCATCCTCTACACCTCCGGCACCACCGGAAAACCCAAAGGCATCCTGCACACCTCCGGCGGCTACCTGACCCAGGCGGCCTACACCCACCACAACGTCTTCGACCACAAGCCCGGACACGACGTCTACTGGTGCACCGCCGACATCGGCTGGGTCACCGGACACAGCTACATCGTCTACGGCCCGCTCGCCAACCGGACCACCCAGGTCGTCTACGAGGGCACGCCGAACTTCCCGGACGAGCACCGGCACTGGCAGATCGTCGAAAAGTACGGTGTCAGCATCTATTACACGGCCCCGACACTGGTCCGGACCTTCATGAAGTGGGGTAAGGAGATTCCGGCCGCGCATGATCTGTCGAGCATCCGGCTGCTCGGTTCGGTGGGTGAGCCGATCAACCCGGAGGCATGGCGCTGGTACCGCGAGGTGATCGGCGCGGGCTCGGCTCCGATCGTGGACACCTGGTGGCAGACCGAGACCGGCGCCATCATGATCTCTCCGCTGCCCGGCGTCACCGCCGCCAAACCGGGCGCAGCCATGACACCGCTACCCGGCATTTCGGCGACCGTCGTCGACGAAGAAGGTAAGCCGGTGCAACTCGGGGAGACCGAGGCCAACGGCTACCTGGTGCTCGACCAGCCGTGGCCGTCGATGCTGCGCGGTATCTGGGGCGATATGGAGCGGTACCGGGCCACCTACTGGGAGCGCTACGCCGAGCAGGGCTGGTATTTCGCCGGTGACGGCGCCAAGCTCGACGCCGACGGCGACCTGTGGGTGCTCGGCCGGGTCGACGACGTAATGAACGTGTCCGGCCACCGCATCTCCACCGCCGAGGTGGAGTCCGCATTGGTTGGGCACTCGGGTGTTGCCGAGGCCGCTGTCGTCGGCGCCAGCGACGACACCACCGGTCAGGGCATCGTCGCGTTCGTCATCCTGACCGCCGAGGCCGAGGACACCGGAGCCGCGCTGGTCGACGAGCTCAAGGCGGAAGTGTCACGCGAGATCAGTCCGATCGCGCGACCGCGAGAGATCCACGTCGTGCCCGAGTTGCCCAAGACGCGCAGTGGCAAGATCATGCGCCGACTGCTGCGCGACGTCGCGGAGGGCCGCGAACTCGGCGACACCTCGACCCTGGTCGATCCGAATGTTTTCGAGGCGATCCGGTCCAGTCGCACCTGATCCGTTGCGGATAATTGGCACATCATAGGGCCGGTGACGATATTCGTCACCGGCCCTATCCGTTAGGATTGCGTAAGGTGTGCCGGGAAGTCTGGTCGGCATGCGGTCGCGTATCTGAAAGCCGATTCGGTGGGATTGTGCGTCCGCAGCCTTGACCAGCCGGCCGGAAGGTTTCCCGTGATCACCCAAGTGCGCTCGGAATTGACCCGGTATCTGCGCACCGAAACCGTCGGCGGCGCAATACTCCTGATCGCGGCCGCAACCGCATTGCTGTGGGTGAACTCGCCGTGGGGCGAGGGCTACGTGACGATGACCGAGACGGTGTTGCCCATCCCCCCGCTGCACCTGGATCTGACCCTGGCCGACTGGACCAAAGACGGTCTGCTCACCGTGTTCTTCTTCGTCGCGGGACTGGAGCTCAAACGCGAGCTCGTCGTCGGTGAGCTCGCCGATCCCAAACGCGCCGCGCTGCCGATCGTCGCAGCGGTCGGCGGCGTTGCCACCCCCGCGCTGATCGCGTTCTTGGTCGGCTTCGGCACCGAGGGTATGGATCGTGGCTGGGCCATTCCGGTGGCCACCGATATCGCCTTCGCGCTGGCCGTGCTCGCCATGACCGGTTCCCGCATTCCGGCCAGCGCCCGGGTGTTCCTGCTCAGCCTCGCGGTGGTCGACGATCTGCTCGCGATCCTGTTGATCGCGGTGCTGTTCACCAGCTCGGTCGCGATCCTGTGGCTACTGGCGGCCGCGGCCTGTTTCGGCGGCTGGGCGCTGGCCCAGCACCGGCGGATCAGTTCGCCGCTGGTCTATCTGCCGCTGGCGCTGATCGCGTGGTATGCCCTGCACGAGGCGGGCATCCATCCGACCCTGGCCGGCGTCGGGCTCGGCCTGCTGACCCGCGTCCGGCTCGACGAAGGCGAACACGAAGCGCCTGCCACCCGGCTCGAGCACCTGATCCAGCCGATCTCGGCCGGACTGTGCGTGCCGCTGTTCGCACTGTTCGCCGCCGGAGTTCCGTTGGACGGGAAGGTCTTCGGGCAGTTGTTCACCGACAGGCTGTCTCTTGCCATCATTCTCGGGCTACTGCTCGGCAAGACCATCGGCATCTTCGGGATCAGCTGCCTGGCAATCCGGTTCGGCGTCGCCAAACGCCCGGCCGAACTCGGTTACCGCGACATGTTCGCACTGTCGGTGCTCGGCGCGATCGGCTTCACGGTTAGCCTTCTTGTGGCAGAACTCGCGCTGGCCGACGTCGGAGACGGCTCCGCCATCGAATTGGCGAAGGCAGCGGTGTTGGTGACATCAATGGCGGCGTCGCTCGCCGGTTCGGCGCTACTGTTGCGGCGTGGGCGTGTCCACCAGGCGCGTCGTGACGCACGTGCGCTACAACCAGAAGAGTGAGGCCGAAGCAGTGTCGGGACAGGGAGAAGGGTCGACCAAGTGAGTTTCACAGACGGCGGTAACGGAACCGGCGCAAGGCGTGACCACACGGTCACATCGATTCCGCTCACCGACGCCAACCCCAACGGGTCGGCCACCTTCGGCAGCCTGGTCCGCGACGCGACCGAACAGATGTCGACACTGGTGCGCGCCGAGGTAGCGCTGGCCAAGGCCGAGGTCACCGGCGAGATCAAGAAGGGGCTGCAGGGCAGCGTCTACTTCATCCTCGCGCTCACCGTGCTGCTGTTCAGCACGTTCTTCTTTTTCTTCTTCCTCGGCGAGCTGCTCGATGTCTGGCTGGCACGGTGGGCGGCATTCCTGATCGTGTTCCTGCTGATGGTCGCCGCGACTGTGGCGCTGGCCGGACTCGGCTATCTGCGAGTGAAGAAGCTGCGCGCACCGGAAAAGACGATCGATTCGCTGAAACAGGCCCGCACGGTTTTGCCGAGCGGCTTCGGCTCCAGCGCGCACGAGGAACAGCTCTCCCTCGACAAGCCGCGCGACTGAGGCGACCACCGCGGACTCCGTCCGGCCGCGCCGACTAGGCGGTACCGCACGCCGACCACTAGGCTCGATCGGCGTGTCGTCGAACTCATTTCCGGATCCGTCCAGCGTCCGTTTCGACGGACCATGGACGCATCGGGACGTTCATGCCAACGGCATTCGATTCCATGTCGTGGAGGCCGCTCCCGACCGTGCTGATGCGCCGTTGGTTGTGCTGCTGCACGGCTTCGCGGACTTCTGGTGGTCCTGGCGGCACCAGCTGACCGGACTCACCGAACTCGGCTATCGGGCGGTGGCGGTGGACCTGCGCGGCTACGGCGACAGCGATAAACCACCGCGCGGCTATGACGGCTGGACACTCGCGGGTGATGTCGCCGGGCTCATCCGTGCGCTCGGCTACACCGAGGCCACCCTCGTCGGCCATGCCGAGGGCGGGCTGGTGTGCTGGACGACCGCGGTGCTGCACCCGCGGCTGGTGCGTTCGATCGCACTGGTGAGCTCGCCGCATCCGGCGGCGCTCAAGAGCGCGGTGCTGCGGGACGGCCGCCAGCGCAGGGCCTGGCTGCCGAACTTCCTGCGCTATCAGCTGCCCAGATACCCCGAGGGCCTATTGACCGCTCGGGACGGCTTCGAGGTCGAGCGGCTGCTGCGCCAGCGCGTCAGCGGATCATGGTCGAGCACCGCCGAATTCGTCGACACCGCACAGCGGATGCGCTCGGCCATCCAGATTCCCGGTGCGGCGCACTGTGCGCTGGAATACCAGCGCTGGGCCTTCCGTAGCCAGTGGCGTCCCGACGGCAGGCGCTTCATGGCAACCATGCGCGTGCCCATCGACATCCCGGTGTTGGCCATGCACGGCGAACTGGACAATTACCTGCTGCACGGCACCGTCCAGCGCGGCCTGCGGTGGTCACCGCAGCGACGCTCGGTGACCATCCCGGCCGCCGGACACTTCGCCCATCAGGAAAGCCCGGAAGCCGTCACCGTGGAACTGGCCAAGCTGCTCGCCTGACCGGCTGTCGGGCGCGAACGCGCCCGCGCAGCCGGATCAACTCAGCACACACGCCCCGGTGCCGACCGCCGTGTTCTCGGCCGGTGCGATGTCCAATTGGGCACGGACCTCGGCCAGGGTCAGGACATAGCCGGTGTCGTCGTCGGTGACCGCGGCGCCGAACACGACACCGAGCACCTGACCGTCGGCATCTACCAGCGGACCGCCGGAATTGCCTGCCCGGACCTGTCCGCGGACGGTGTAGACCTCGCGTTCCACGGTGCCGTTGCGGTAGATCGTCGGGCCGGTCAGATCCAAGGTCTCGCGGACTCTGGCCGCGCTGGCCGTGTAGGGCCCGCCACCCGGGTAACCGAGCACGATGGCGCTGTCGCCGGAGCGCGCGGGCGCAGGGGCCTGCTCTACCACCGGTGCGGTGAGGTTGGGCACCGCCAGCACCGCAACGTCCTTCGACGGATCGAACAGCACGACGGTCGCGTCCAGCGGACCGCGTGCGGTGTCCACCTGAACACTGGTGGTGCCCGCGACCACGTGCGCGTTGGTCATGACCCGCTCCGGCGCGATGACGAAGCCGGAACCTTCGAGCGCCCGTTGGCAGCTCGGCGCGACACCGCGGATGCGCAGCACGCTCTGCTGCAGCGAGGCCGCGACCGGGCTGGTGAGCACACTCGGGTCGGGCGGTTCGACCGCCGCGATCGGCGCGCGCCCGAACGGACCGATGACGTCCGGCAGCCCGGAGGTATTGAGCAGCTTGGAAAATTCGTTGGGCAGCCTGCGCAGCCAGTTGGGGGCGACCTCGTTGACATCGGCGAGCACCCGGGACCCATTGATCGCGGTGGCGATGGCCGGTTGCGAGGAGGAGGCCAGCGGCAGCGCGAGCAGCCATGCGGTGACGAGCACGGCCACCGCCTGCAGCACCGCGCCCACCGCACTGTCCACGCTGCGGGTCAGCGAATGCCGCATGCCGCCGCGCGCGGCCCGGCCGAGCACCATGCCCGCGACCTCGCCGACGATCACCAGCACCACGATCAACAGCACGCCGGTGAGCACTCTGGCGCGGCCCTCGTCGACGTGGATCAGGATGTGCGGCGCGATCAGAATGCCCGCAACCGCGCCGAGCACGACGCCGAGGAAGGCGAGCGCAGACGCGACCGCGCCCGATCGCCAGCCCGACGATGCGCACAACAGTGCGAGCAGCACGACGGCGATGTCGAGCCAGGCCGATGAACTCATAAGGTCATCCCCACTGCAGCCAGCGAAGTTTCGAGGTCACGTACATCGTTTCGATCCCAATCCCGTTCCCAGCCTGCGGCTTTGAACAGGCCGGCCAGAATACCGCCGGTCAGCCCCCACACCAGCATCCCGTCCACCTGGAACGCAGGACTCTGGTAACCGAGACTGCCGCGCACCAGAAAGCGGTTCGCCGGATCGAGCAGCTCGGCAAGCGGCACCCGAACCACCCGTTCGGTCTCGGTTTCGTTCACCACACCGACCGCGCGCGGCGTGCGCCAGTAGGCGACAACCGGGGTCACATCGAATCGGGACGGCGGCACGAACAACTTCGGTAGCACCGCAAGGGGTTCCACGCCTTCGCGCTCCAGCCCGGTCTCTTCACATGCCTCGCGCAGGGCGGTGTCGATCGGTCCGGCGTCGGCTGCCTCGACCTCGCCGCCGGGAAAGGCGACCTGGCCGCGATGCTGGCGCATGGTGGACGCGCGCTGGGTGAGCAACACGTCCGCATCGGCGGGCAACCCGCCCGGTGCAATGGGATCCGGTTCCGGTGAGCCGCTGAACAACACGAGCACCGCCGCCTGACGCGGCGCGCTGGTAATGGTCATGGCCCGGCGCATCGCACGCGCCAGCAACAGCGTGTCGGTGGCATCGGTGGTCGGCTCGGTCGCCTTGCGCAGCCAGGTCGGAATGTTTTCCGGTGTGGGAGTTGTCATGCCGCGACTCCCAGTTCGTTCGCGACGGTGTCGGCGATGTCCTCGACACCATCGAACGGGCGCACGATCGTCTTCGCGACCGACCCATCGGCGCGTAGCAGCACCGACACCGGTAACACCGCGGGCACTCCGACGGCGTTACGCACCCTGGTGCTCGCGTCGAGCACTCCCGGCAGTGTCACCTTCAGGTCGGCCAACAGTGCAAGCCCCCTTGCCTCATCCGGATCGCTGTGCACGGTCAGCACGGTAATCGCGTTCCCCGCTCGTTGGGCGTACTCCTGCAGATACGGCAACTCTTCAGCGCACGGCCCACACCAATACGCCCACAGATTCAACAGTGCGGGCTTGCCGGCCAGTGCGGCGGCCACGTCGACGGGTTTGCCGTCGGCAAGGCAGCTCAGCGTAATTCCGGCGAGCGGGCCGTGCCCGACCGCGTCCGCCGCCGGCCGTGGGCACGGTGCCAGTCCGGCGGCGGACCGCAACTGCTCGGGCACCGGTGCGCTCGGATGGATCTGTGCGCCGTCGACCGAAGTGTCGTCGCCGCGCGGCCACAGCGCGACAGCGAGTGCCACCGCGGTGATCAATCCGGCCAATGCCAAGCGTGCCGCGACAGGAACCTGCCTCACCTGCCCACCAGCTCGAGCAAGTGCTCCGCCTCCGGACCTTTCACGAGCTTCGCCGCGGTCTCCGGGTCGGTCGGGCCGGCCCCGAACGCGGGGCAATCCTTCGCGAGGACGCACACACCGCAGGCCGGCTTGCGGGCATGGCACACCCGGCGTCCGTGGAAGATCACCCGGTGCGACAGCATCGTCCAATCCTTGCGCTCGATCAGCGCACCGACGATGTGCTCGACCTTCACCGGATCTTCCTCGGCGGTCCATCCCCAGCGCCGCACCAAACGGCCGAAATGAGTGTCGACCGTGATCCCCGGCACGTCGAAAGCATTGCCGAGAATGACGTTCGCAGTCTTACGGCCGATGCCGGGCAACTTCACCAGTTCGTCGAGAGTGTGAGGTAATTCACCGTCGTACCGTTCGACGAGCGCCTGCCCGAGGCCGATCAGCGAGCTCGTCTTGTTACGGAAGAACCCGGTCGGGCGGATGTATTCCTCCAGCTCGGCGCGGTTTGCCTCGGCATAAGCGCGCGCGTCCCGGTACTTCGCGAACAGTGCGGGTGTGGTCAGGTTCACGCGCTCATCGGTGCACTGCGCGGAAAGTATTGTGGCGACGGCCAATTCGAGGGGGGTTGTGAAGTCCAGCTCACAATGCGCATCAGGAAATGCGACCGTGAGAGTGCGGTACATCCGACGGGCCCTTCGGACCAGGCCGAGCTGAGTTTCCGCTTGTCGGGCCCGGTTTTTCCGTTTCGGAACCGCGACCGTCACCGGCTGCGTATCGGTTGCCGCGGCAGCAGGCGAAGGCCCGCTCATGGCAGCGGTGGAGGGGGAGACACGCACCCGTCCACCATACGGAACCACCCCACAACGGTGCCCGTTCAGATCAGCTGCCGTGTTCCATCTGAGACCTCAGCCGTGTTTACTGCTCGATATGCAAGGACTCGCTGTGGTGCTCTTCCCAGTGCTGTTGATGCTGTTCGCACTGGGCATGGAGCGGGTCGAGAATCGGCTCCGAAAACTTCTCGAACCCGACGAAGAGGTTCAGCAGTACCTGGATAAGGCCAGCAACCCTGAGGTGAAGGAGCTGACGAAGCTCGGACTGCCGACTGCGGTGGCACGGATGCGCAAGCGCCGGTCCCGTGGAGAAGAACTGGACATCGCTCGCGCTAGCTGAACAAGGGGCCGAACCCCGTATCGGCGCGCCGCGCAATCCACTCGTTACGTGGTGTCTGTCACTGCGCTGCCCCAATGCCGCGTAGACTGCGCTGTTGGCCGAATCGCTTCGGTCCAGGACAGAGCCATTTCCCATAAGGAGCACATTCGTGGACGAGGCCCTCGCCAGAGCAGGCATCTTCCAAGGCGTAGAGCCCACCGCGGTAGCGGCTCTCGCCAAACAACTGCAGCCCGTGGATTTTCCGCGCGGCCACGTAATTTTCAACGAGGGCGAACCCGGCGACCGGTTGTACATCATCACGTCCGGCAAGGTGAAGATCGGACGACGTTCCCCGGACGGCAGGGAAAACCTGCTGACCATCATGGGTCCGTCCGACATGTTCGGTGAGCTGTCGATCTTCGACCCCGGCCCGCGCACCTCGACCGCAACCACCGTGACCGAGGTCCGCGCGGTCACCATGGACCGTGACGCACTCAAGTCCTGGATCGACCAGCGGCCGGAGATCGCCGAGCAGCTGCTTCGGGTTCTCGCTCGGCGTCTGCGTCGCACCAACAACAACCTCGCCGACCTCATCTTCACCGATGTTCCCGGCCGGGTTGCCAAGGCGCTGCTGCAGCTGGCTCAGCGCTTCGGCACCCAGGAGGCGGGCGCGCTGCGGGTCACCCATGACCTCACCCAGGAGGAGATCGCCCAGCTGGTCGGCGCTTCCCGCGAAACCGTGAACAAGGCGCTCGCCGACTTCGCGCACCGTGGTTGGCTGCGGCTGGAGGGTAAGAGCGTGCTCATCTCCGACTCCGAGCGACTGGCCCGGCGCGCGCGCTGAGCCGCCCCTCGGGCAGCTCCATACGTCGTCCCGGCGAACGCCGGGATCGAGTCGTAACGCACGCTCTGCTGTTGCGACTGGATCCTGGCGTTCGCCCGGGTGACGTTCCGCTCTCAGGCGTGCTGACTACGCAAATACTCCAGCTGCGCCTGCACTGAGCTGCGGGCGGCCAGCCACAGTCGCTTGTCGACGTCGGCGTACACCTTCCGCACCACCGCCATCGCACCCGCGTCCGGTCCGAGCACGCGCAGCGCTTCGCGCACCTGCTCGAGGCGTTCGTGCCGATGCGCGATGTAGTACCTGGCAACCGGCTCCAGATCCGGATGATCCGGTCCGTGCGCGGGCAGCAGTGCGCGCCCGGCGCCCACCGCTACCAGCCGATCCAGCGAGTTCAGATAGTCGGCCAGGGTGCCGTCGCTGGAATCGAGCACCGTGGTGCCGCTGCCGAGAATGGTGTCACCCGTCAGCACCGCATCGTCGAGCACGAAACTCACCGAATCGAGGGTGTGCCCCGGGGTGCCGAGGACGGTGATGCGCAGTCCGGCCGCCTCGATCACCTCGCCGTCGACCAGCGTTGCCTCGGAGTCGTGCAGGAACTCGGCCGTCCTGGCCCGCACCGGAGTACCGGTGAGCTCGACCAGACGGTCGATGCCACCGGTGTGATCGTGATGGCGATGGGTGATCAGCGTGAGGACGATATTGCCCTCGGTGACCCGGGCGATGGCCTCGCTGTGCGCTTTGTCCTTCGGCCCCGGGTCGACCACCACATAGCCCGACTCACCCGGTGCGCGCAGAATCCAGGTGTTGGTGCCCTCCAGGGTCATCTGCCCAGGATTGTCCGCGAGCAGGACCGCCGCGCTCGGCGTGACCTGCCGCAGCTGCCCGTATGCGGGATGAGTCAGCG
Organism: Nocardia sp. CWNU-33; assembly: GCF_046764895.1. Lineage (NCBI taxonomy): Bacteria > Bacillati > Actinomycetota > Actinomycetes > Mycobacteriales > Nocardiaceae > Nocardia > Nocardia sp. CWNU-33. The sequence continues at coordinate 87,531 of NZ_JBKOQN010000010.1, forward strand.
TCGTCATCGGATTACCCCAGTCGATCGAAATTGGTGTTCCGAGAACCTGTTTAACGCACCTCGACGATTATCTCGACCTCGACCGGGGTGTCCATGGGCAGATCGGACACGCCCACGGCAGAACGTGCGTGCACGCCCGCGTCACCGAACACCTCGCCGAAAAGCTCCGAGGCGCCGTTGATCACCGCAGGCTGGCCCCCGAATCCGGGCGCGGAGGCCACGAATCCGACTACCTTGACAACCCGCACTACCGCGTCCAAACCGACCAGGTCGTGCACCGCCGCGAGTGCGTTCAGTGCACACTGCTGCGCAGCAGCCTTGGCATCCTCGACCGAAACCTCAGCCCCGACCTTGCCGGTTATCGACAGTTTCCCGTCGACGAACGGCAGCTGACCCGAGGTGTAGACGAGCGAACCGGTGCGGATCGCCGGTATATAGGCCGCAACCGGCGCCGCCACCGGGGGCAGGGTCAGTCCGAGTCGGGCGAGGTTCTTCTCCCACTGGGTCACTGGTCTGGTCCCTTCTCTACTTCGGGCGCTTGAGGTAGGCGACATGCTGCTCGCCGGTCGGGCCGGGCAGCACGGTGACAAGCTCCCAGCCCGTTTCACCCCACTGGTCGAGGATCTGCTTGGTCGCGTGCGTCAAAAGCGGAACGGTTGCGTACTCCCACACGGTCACATCACTCATAGCGGTGAGCGTATAGATGCGCGGGATTCGCCGCGCCCGCGGCACGGTGTCTGCACCAGCCTCGCAGACCGCGCTGTCTCACTGTCTGGTACAGAACGAGCGTCAAACCGGCCAGTAACCCTATCCCTCGGGCGCGATCTCAGAGCGGGTTATAGGCTCGCGATCGTGGGAGTACCAACAGCAGTGCCTATTTCGGCGGAGCCGGGGCTAGAAACGGGTTGGCCGGCGCGCGCGGAAAAAGCCCGCTTGCACTACGTGTCGGGAAAAGGGGGAACCGGGAAGTCCACGGTCGCCGCGGCACTCGCGCTGGCCCTCGCCGCGGGTGGGCGGCGGGTACTGCTTGTCGAGGTGGAGAGCAGGCAGTCCATTGCCCAGCTGTTCGATCTGCCCCCGCTGCCGCCGACCGAAACCAGGATTGCCACCGCCGACGGCGGCGGCGAGGTGGTTGCGCTCGCTCTCGATATCGAGCATGCCTTCCTCGAATACCTGGATATGTTCTACAACCTCGGGTTCGCCGGACGGGCGATGCGCCGCATGGGCGCCATCGAGTTCGTCACCACGATCGCACCCGGCCTGCGTGACGTCATCCTGACCGGCAAGATCAAGGAGTGCGTGGTCCGCAAGGACAAGGCGGGCCGGCTCGCCTACGACGAAATCGTGGTGGACGCACCGCCGACCGGCCGGATCGCCAGCTTCCTCGATGTCACCCAGGCCATGGCCGAGGTGGCCAAGGGCGGGCCGATCGCCTCGCAGTCCGAGGGTGTTTCGAAGCTGCTGCACTCCGATCAGACGATGATTCACCTGGTCACCCTGCTCGAAGCACTGCCGGTGCAGGAGACCGCCGACGCGATCGCCGAGCTCACCGCCGCCGATCTGCGGATCGGCGCGGTGATCGTGAACCGGGCGAGCAAAGGTCTTTTGCCCACCGAGGTGCGCGGCAAAGTCGCGCAGGGTGATATCGACGGCGACGCCATCGGGGCCACACTCGCCAAAGCCGGTATCTCATTGTCCGACCAGGACTTCCAGGGTCTGATCACCGAAACCGTCGAGCATTCGGCCACTCTGCAGGCGCAGGACGACAGCGCTGCCGAACTCGCCAAGGTCGACGTGTCGCGCCTGTATCTGCCGGCCCTCGCGGACGGTATCGACCTCGGCGGCCTGTACGAATTGGCCGAACATCTGAGCGCGCAGGGAGTCCGATGAGCACGCCGAGCTCGAATGTGGCTGTGCCACTGGATATTTCGAAAATAATTGCAGACCGGACCGCTCGGGTCGTCGTCTGCTGCGGTTCTGGAGGCGTCGGCAAGACCACCACCGCGGCGGCGATCGCGCTGCGCGCGGCCGAGCTGGGCCGCAAGGTTGTGGTGTTGACCATCGACCCGGCCCGCCGACTGGCCCAGTCACTCGGCGTCGCCGATCTGGACAACGCCCCGCAGCGGGTGCCGCTGGGCCCCGATGCCAAGGGCGAACTGCACGCGATGATGCTCAATATGCGCCGCACCTTCGACGACATGGTGCTCGAGCACACCAGCCCGGACAAGGCCGAGCAGATTTTCGCCAATCCCTTCTACCAAACGGTCGCCTCCTCCTTCGGCGGCACGCAGGAATACATGGCGATGGAGAAGCTCGGGCAGTTGGCGGGGCGCAAGGAGTGGGACCTGATCGTGGTCGACACGCCACCGTCGCGCAACGCCCTCGACTTCCTCGACGCGCCCAAGCGGCTCGGAAACTTCCTCAACGGCAGGATGATCCGGGTCATCATGGCCCCTGGCCGCGGCGTCACCCGACTGGTGACCGGCGCGATGAGCCTGGCGGTGCGCGGTGTGTCCACCATCGTCGGCGGCCAGATGCTCAAGGACGCGTCGAATTTCCTGCAGTCACTGGAATCGCTGTTCGGCGGATTCCAGGATCGCGCCGACCGGACCTACGCGATGTTGTCCAAGCCGGGCACGCACTTCCTGGTGGTCGCGGCCGCCGAGCCCGATGCGCTGCGCGAGGCTTCGTTCTTCGTCGACCGGCTCTCCACCGAACGCATGCCGTTGGCTGGTCTGGTGCTGAACCGGACGCATCCAGTGCTGAGCACGCTGTCGGCCGATCATGCGCTGACCGCCGCCGACCAATTGGCCGAGACCGACCCGATTACCTCGTCGGTGCTGCGCATCCATGCTCAGCGGGTTGCCACCGCGAAGCGCGAACAGCATCTGCTGCACCGTTTCACGGGCGCGCATCCGCGGGTTCCGATCGTCTCGGTGACGGCGCTGCCGTTCGAAGTTTCCGATCTGGAAGCGCTGCAAGCGGTCGGAGATCAGCTCACCGGGACCCCTGCTCCCGAGCCGGTCGTGATATCTGATTGATATAGGCCGCTCAACGCCGACCGAGCCCGCTTTCACGGGCTCGGTGGTGTTTCGGCTAGGGACTAGATCGCGACCTGATGCTGACGCTGCGCCTGGAAGAAGTCCGACCAGGAAGTCACCTCGGGGTGTTGCTTGAGCAGCGCACGCCGCTGCCGCTCGGTCATTCCTCCCCACACACCGAACTCGACTCGATTGTCGAGTGCATCGGCCCCACACTGCATCAGCACCGGGCAGTGCCTGCAGATAGTCGCAGCTTTGCGCTGGGCAGCGCCACGGACGAACAGTTGATCGGGATCTACTTCCTTGCATCGCGCCTGGGCCACCCAGGCGATCCTTGCTTCGGCCTGCTCTACGTCCAATCGAGCGATGGGGGTTGTCATGTGCATTTGGTGTGCCCCTTTGCAGTCCGAACACCGGTTGAACGGCGCTCCAGAATCGCGTGTCAGCCTCGCAGCAACCCAATCCCCGCTGCGAACTGCACCACATTCCACATTTGAGTGTTAGCTCTATCACACTGGGTTCTCAATCTAGGTAAAGGTATGCCCCGAGCGCAAGACCGTTCTGAGACTTTTTGGTACGTCCGTCCCTCCAAACGTGATAGAGAACCGGGCGGTCGACTCGACACGCAGTTGGCCCTCTTGCGACACGCCGAACCCCTCCTGACGACACGCCCGTACGGCCTCGCGAACCGCAAGATCCGGTCAGAACACCACCCCGTAGGCTGAGGATCGTGCCGATCACACAAACGCTCGCGAGGCTGGCCGGCAGCTGCGCGCTGGCCGCGGTGCTCATTGCAGGGATGCTGTTCCCCCTCGCAGGCGGCTTCGGGTTCGTGTCCAACCGTGCCGCCGACGCAGTCGACAACGTGTCAGCGGAGTTGGTCGAGGGCACCGTCCCCGCCGTCTCCACCATGGTCGACGCGAACGGAGCACCGATCGCCTGGCTCTACGAGCAGCGCCGCTTCGAGGTTCCCAGCGACAAGATCTCCAACAACATGAAGTTGGCGATCGTCTCCATCGAGGACCGGCGCTTCGCCGAGCATGCGGGGGTGGACTGGCAGGGCACGATGCGCGCCTTCCTCACCAATACGACCAGCGGCGAGGTCCAGCAGGGCGCGTCGACGCTCGACCAGCAGTACGTGAAGAACTTCCAGCTGCTCGTCGTCGCCAAGACCGACGCCGAGCGCCGCGCCGCTATCGAGACCTCTCCCGCGCGCAAGATTCGCGAGATCCGGATGGCGCTCACTCTCGACTCGGAGCTGACCAAGGACGAGATCCTCACCAGGTATCTGAACCTGGTCCCGTTCGGTAACGCCTCCTACGGCATCCAGGACGCGGCGCACACCTATTTCGGCATCGACGCCGCCGACCTGAACGTGCCGCAGTCAGCGATGCTCGCAGGCATGGTGCAGAGCAGCTCGAAGCTGAACCCCTACACCAATCCCGACGGCGTGACCGCTCGGCGCAACACCGTGCTGGACACGATGATCCAGAACATCCCCAGTCGCGCCGACGAATTCCGCAAAGCCAAAGAAGAACCTCTCGGTGTGCAGCCGGAGCCCATGGGCCTGCCGCGCGGCTGCATCTCGGCCAACGATCGCGGCTTCTTCTGCGACTACGCGCTGCAGTATCTGGCCAACGCGGGCATCAGCCGCGAGCAGATCGATAAGGGCGGTTACCTGATCAAAACCACCCTCGATCCCGCATTGCAGGACTCGGTGAAGCGGTCGGTGTCCGAGGCCGCCAACCCGAACCTCGACGACATCGCCCAGGTCATGTCGGTGGTCGGGCCCGGCCAGGATTCGCATCCGCTGCTGGCGATGGCGAGCAGTCGCACCTACGGCCTGAACCGGGACGCCAACGAAACCGTGCAGCCGCAGCCGTATTCGATGGTCGGTGACGGTGCGGGCTCGATTTTCAAACTCTTCACCACCGCCGCGGCCATGGAGAAGGGCCTCGGCATCGACGCCCAGCTCGACGTGCCGGGCCGGTTCGAGGCACGAGGCATGGGTAACGGTGGCGCGCGCGGCTGCCCGGCCGCCACCTACTGCGTCGAAAACGCGGGCCGGTACAAGTCGCCGATGTCGGTGACCGAGGCGCTGGCCACCTCGCCGAACACCGCGTTCGTCAAGCTGATCCAGGCCGTCGGCGTCACCCCGACCGTCGATATGGCGGTGCGGCTCGGCATGCGCTCCTACACCGAACCGGGCAGCTCCGGGCACGGCAACCAGAGCCTCGCGGACATGATCAAGGACCAGAACCTCGGCTCGTTCACCCTCGGCCCGGTCGCGATCAACCCGCTGGAGCTATCGAATGTCGCCGCGACGCTCGGCTCCGGCGGCCGGTGGTGCCCCGCCTCGCCGATCAAGGAAGTGATCGACCGCTCCGGCAAGGTAGTGCCGCTGACCCAGCAGGCCTGCGAGCAGGTCGTCGAGCCCGGCCTGGCCAACACCCTCGCCAACGCCATGAGCAAGGACGACACCAGCGGCACCGCGGCGGCCGCGGCCCAGTCGACCGGCTGGAAGCTCCCGCTGTCCGCCAAGACGGGAACTACCGAAAGCCACCGGTCCTCGGCCTTCGTCGGCTTCACCAACTCCCTCGCCGCGGCGGCCTACGTCTACGGCGACAGCCCGACACCCGGCGAGATCTGCTCGTTCCCACTGCGCGGCTGCGGCGACGGCAACCTGTTCGGTGGTAACGAACCGGCGCGCACCTGGTTCAACGCGATCAGGCCGGTAGTGCAGAACTTCCCGCCGCCGGCGCTGCCGCCGCTGGACGACAAGTACGTCCGCGGGTCGAACGGCGCGCAGGTCCCCGATGTCGCAAACATGTCGCAGGGCGAGGCGACCGCGAAGCTGGTGGCGGCGGGCTTCCAGGTTTCGCCGGTGAACGGAGTCGGATCGCAGCCCAAGGGCACCGTAATGGGTACCGCACCGAACGGTTCGGCGATTCCCGGCTCGGTGATCACCATCTACATCAGTGACGGCACCGAGCGGGCCGCACCACCACCGGGGCCGCCGCCGGGCGTCCCCGGGCTGCCGCCGCCACCGCGGTTGCCACCCATCCCGATTCCGATCCCGATCCCCGGCTTCCCGAGATAGCAGAACACCGCCGACCCGGACACATTGCGCCGGGTCGGCGGTGTTTTCGGAAGGATATGGCTACAGGCGTGCTTTGACGGCGGCGGAGAGACGCGAACCGTCGGCCTTGCCCTTGGCGATCGCGGTCGCGGCCTTCATCACCTGGCCCATCTGACGCATTCCGGGCCGCTCCCCCAGCTGCTCGGCAACCTGCGCGATCGCGGTGTCGGCGACATCCGCGACCTCCGCGTCGGACAGTTGGGTCGGCAGGTACTCGTCGATGATCCGCGCCTCGGCGTGTTCGTTGGCGGCCAGCTCGCCGCGACCCGCCTGGGTGTAGACCTCGGCCGACTCGCTGCGCTTCTTCGCCTCTTTCTGCAGCACGGCAATGACCTCGGCATCGGACAGCTCGCGCGCCTCCGAGCCCGCGACCTCGGCGTTCTGGACGGCGGCCAGCAGCATCCGCAAGGTGGCGAGGCGCAGCTTGTCCTTTGCTTTCATCGCGGCGGTCATGTCCGCACGCAGCTGCGATTTGAGTTCCGACATGTGCCACACGGTAGCCGCTCGCTCGGGTCCGGCCCACTACATTTGCCGTGCGGTCCGGTTTCGGGCCCCGCATCCGGACGCTTGTGCGTAAACACACTCAGCGATCCTCAGCGGGGTCACCTATGCTGGGCAAATGCCCGTAATCTCGACCTCCGCCATCCGACGAACCGCGTTGGGAGCCGCCGGGGCCGCGGTGGCCGGTGTCGGCTACGCCTCGTTGATCGAACGAAACGCCTTCGTGCTGCGCGAGGCGACCATGCCGGTGCTGCAGCCGGGTTCGGCATCCCTACGGGTGCTGCACATCAGCGATCTGCACATGATGCCCGGTCAGAAGCTCAAGCAGCAGTGGCTGCGCGAGCTCGATCGGCTGGAGCCGGACCTGGTCGTCAATACCGGCGACAACCTGTCGCACCAGAAGTCGGTGCCCGCGGTGATCCAGGCCCTCGGCGGATTGCTTTCCCGCCCAGGTCTTTTCGTTTTCGGCAGCAATGACTACTTCGCGCCGGTGCCCAAGAACCCGATGAAGTACTTCAAGAAGGACCACCGCCGCGTATACGGCGCGCCGCTGCCGTGGAAGGACCTGCGCGCGGCGTTCACCGAACGTGGCTGGCTGGATCTGACCCATGTGCGCCGCGATGTCGAGGTGGCGGGCATCCGCATCGCCACCGCGGGTGTCGACGATCCGCATCTGCAGCGCGACCGCTACAACACCGTCGCAGGCGCCCCGAATCCCCTGGCCCAGCTGAGCATCGGTCTGACCCACTCGCCGGAGCCGCGGGTGCTGGATCGTTTCGCCGAGGATGGCTACGACCTGGTGATGGCCGGGCACACGCACGGTGGTCAGCTATGCCTGCCCGGATACGGTGCGCTGGTGACCAATTGCGGCATCGATCGCTCCCGGGTGAAGGGCGCGTCGAAGTGGGGCGACCACACCCAGCTGTACGTCTCCGCCGGGCTCGGCACCTCACCGTGGGCGCCGTACCGCTTCTGCTGCCGACCGGAGGCGACACTGGTGACACTGGTCGCCGCACCACCGAGGCGGCCGCTTACCGATAGCGGGCAGGGCGTTTCGGCCTCGGAGGCCATCGCCCGCTAGGGTCGCTTGCCGAGACTTGGATGTCAGGCAGGGGACAGCGGTGAATGGATTCGACGACCGGCGCAATGACCCGACGGTTCTGGGACAGCCAAGTGCGGCGCATCAGCAACAGCCGTATGGGCCAGGGCAATTCGGCCCCGAAGGTGACGACGGTGGGCAGACACCACCGAACCAACAGTGGGCTCCCCCGCCGAGCGCGGCGCACCCCGAGCCGACACTCCAATGGCAGCCCGCAGCGCCGCCGCAACCCGACCCCACGCTGCAGTGGCAGCCCGGCGGGCAGCCGCCGCTGAATCAGCAGTGGGGGTCCGGCAGCGACCAACAGCCGCCGCCGGACCGGCAATGGCAACCCGTCCCGGATGGGCCGACGCCACCGGCCCACTGGGCTCCCGGCGGGTCGGCGCAGTTCGAACCCACCCTCCTACGACAGCCCGCGCCCGGTGCACAAACACCACAGAACCAGCAATTCGGTCCTGGCGCGGGCGAACACACACCACAGAACCCGCAATGGACTCCCACTCCGAGCGGGTCGGCCCAACCCGAGCCGACCTATCAGTGGCAGCCCGCGCCCGGCGCGCAGAACCAGCAGTGGGGATCCAGCGCGGGCCAGCAGACGCCGCAGAGCCCGCAATGGGCCCCGAGCTCGACCGGATCGGCCCAACCCGAACCCACCCTTCAATGGCAGCCCGCAGCGCCGCCGCAACCGGAACCAACGCTGCAGTGGCAACCGAGCTCCGGAGCGCAAGCGCAGCCGGAACCCACTCTTCAATGGCAGCCCGCCGCACCGGCACAACCCGCCCAGTACGGCGAGGTTCCCCCGATCGAGCAGTTCCCCGCGAACCAGTACGGTGCTGCGCCGCAGGCCTACGGTGCGCCGGTCCAGCACTTTCCGCCCGGCTACGGTCCGCACGGCCGGCCGAGCGGCGGTCACGGCAAGGCGTGGCTCGCTGCCGCAGCGGCGGCGATCGTGGTCGCCGGTGGTGCGATCGCCGCGGTGGTCGTCGCCGATCGCGGGTCGGACGACACTCGCGCGCAGGACACGTCACCGTCGATGGTCAGTGCGCTGACGCCCACGGCGGGCGCGCAGCCGTCGGCGACGAAGCCGACCGGCGCCAAGCCGGCCCCGACCGGGACCGGCACCCGCAACGAACCATCGGTCGTGCCCGGCTACCAGGTGGTCGTCTCGCCGGACCGCGGCGCGGCCTATGACGTGCCCGCCGACTGGACCGTCGCCTCCGAGGGCACCATCGGCGGGTTCGGCGAACCACCGAATGCCGTCGTCGGCAAGGGGTACGCCAGCGAAGGCAAGAGCTACTGCCCAGGGTCCACCCGCACCGTCTCGTTCCTGACCGGCTCCAAGGATTCCGATTCGGCAAGTGCCGCAACGGAAGTCGGTACCAAGACCGCGAAGCTGGCCTACCACGACGCGCCGGCGACGCCCAGCGGCGGCCAACCGCTCAGCTCGCTCGACGGCAGCCAGCACGGCATGTTCGTCGAGACAAAGGGCACCATTCCCCAGGCCAAACCGGGCTGCGCCACCGAATACTCGGTCTACACCTTCGCAACACCGACCGAGAACGGCAGCTTCGTCATGGTGATCGCCGCCGACACCGGTGTACCCAAGGCTGTCGACGTCGCGACCGCTATGCAGATCTTCTCCAGCGTCCGCGCGCACGAAGGCTGATTGACCTGCCGGTTTAACGTCTAGACCCTTGCTGTTGTAAGCTACCTCAGGTTCAACAACGGGGTGTGGCGCAGCTTGGTAGCGCGCTTCGTTCGGGACGAAGAGGTCGCAGGTTCAAATCCTGTCACCCCGACTCGTTGGTTGAGACGACAGTCAGGCCCCTGACCGCTTCGGCGGTCGGGGGCCTTACTCGTGTATGGGTGCCCTGCTGCTGTGGTGCAATGCCGACGGCGGAAAACCGTAAACAATCCGTAAACCGGTTCGTCCAAGCTGAAGGCACAGAACACAGCGGGCCGGACGGACCCGCTCAACCGAAGGAAAGCACCCATGCGCAAGCTGAAGCTCCAGGTCCAGATGACCGTCGACGGCTACATGTCCGGCCCGAACGGCGAGATGGACTGGATGACGTTCCCGTGGACCGACGACCTCGGCGCCTACATCGGTGCGCTCACCGCTCAGGTCGACACCATCGTGCTCGGCCGCAAGCTCGCCGAAGGGTTCATCCCGCACTGGGCTTCCAACCCCGAGAGCGAGCCCCAGGTGGCCATCGACCAGATGAACAACACGCCGAAGGTCGTCATCTCCAACAGCCTCGCCGAGTCACTGTGGGACAACACCGTCGTCGCGGGCGGTGACCTCGCCGAGATCATCAACAAGCTGAAGTCGCAGCCCGGTGGCGACATCATCGTCTACGGCGGCGGCACCCTCGTCTCGAACCTGATTGCCGCGAGCCTGATCGACGAGCTGCACCTGTTCGTCAACCCGACCGCGATCGGCGCGGGCTTGCCCGTTTTCGGCAACCCGGGCGCCAACAAGCTGTTCAGCATGGCCGCTGCCACGCCCTTCGAGTGCGGGATCACCGCATTGCACCTGGAGCCGAAGCGCGCCTGACCGGCGCAGGAGGCGTTGCGTCGAGCCATATGAGGCACACTCAAAGCCTGCGGAACGCATCGGCCTCGAGCAGTCCGGCGGCAAGCAGAATCCGGAACGCGGCAGACTTTCTGGCGCACCGGTCGATATGGCATTGGCGATGGCGCTGGAGTACCCGGCCGGCTTCGATGACGGTGAACGGAACTTCCGGCGTTTCGTGCAGCCAACCGGCAGACCAGCCCTCCCCGATCAGCCGCTCGCGTTCGATCCGCGGGTATCCATCGCGGACACCGAGGCGGTCTCGGGAGGGGGCAGGCCACCACACCGCCGCGGCGATGACCGCCAACAGCCCGGACACCAGAGCCAACAGTCCGAAGAGCACGAACCCGTCCACCGTTACCTCCACGAGACTTCTCTTTCGTGGCGCCCGGCGCCGGGGCTGTTGCCACCGGCCGGCGACTGGAGTCGGTCGGTGTGCCGCCGAGGGCGCGGCGTCGACCCGGCGCCGGGGCTATCCAATAGCCTTCTGCGCCAATGTGTCCTGCGATAGCGCATTGGTGTTGCCAGGTGTTGCCTTGTCCTCCCGGTCACACGGTCGACACTGTGAACATTTGTCCACCCGGCGTTCGCTCGAAAATCCCATGGCGGGCCGGCCGACGCATGTGCCGGCGCGGAATACTCGCGCCACCCGGGGTCCGGCGACCACACGGCGGTGAGGAGACGCTTACCTCTTGCTAACTTGCGGACATCTCGGCGAAACGCGAGGTCCATAGCGTATACATGCATGTCGACAAGGGTGGCCACACTGGCCGATGCGGCCGGGCGGCCGTTGCGGGACGTGGTTTATACGGCGCTGCGCGGCGAATTGATGAACGGTGACATCAGGTTCGGCGAGCGGCTGACCGAACCCAAGCTCGCGGCGCGGTTCGGTATTTCGCGGACACCGATCCGCGAGGCGCTGACGGTGCTGTGCTCGGATGGGTTGCTACAGCGCGAAGAGTACGGTTTCACACCGGTCCGGCCGAGCATTCCGCTGATTCGTGACCTGTACGAGTTGCGACTCACGTTGGAGCTGGGCGGAATTCAGCGAGCGATCGACAATCCCGCGGTCCGCCATGACCACGCGTTACTGGAGGCCGAGCGCGCCGGCTGGCTGGAGTTGCGCGCCGACCCGCCGGAGCAGGAGCCGGGTTTCGTGGTCCGTGACGAGGAATTCCATGTCACCTTGCTGACCGCGGCGGGCAACGCCGAACTGGTCCGGTCGTTGAAGTCGGTGAACTCACGAATCCGGCATGTGCGGATGTACGACTTCATGGTCAACAACCGGATCGAGACCACCATATCCGAGCATCTCGGCATCTTGGATGCGGTTCTGGCAGAAGATCTTTCGCTGGCGTATCGCCTGCTGCACACCCACATCGGCGGCTCGTTGGATGTGGTGCTCGATCGGGTGACACGGGCCATCGCCGCGATGTCCCTCGCAACTGAATAGGGAGTAACGGTGACACTGGACTTCGATACAGTGCTCGTCGCCAATCGCGGCGAGATCGCGTGCCGGGTGATGCGGACGGCACGCGCGCTCGGGCTGAAGACGGTCGCGGTCTACTCGGATGCCGACGTGGGCGCTGCCCATGTCGAAATCGCCGACGTGGCAATACATCTGGGGCCGAGCGCCGCCGCCGAGTCGTATCTGCGCGCCGATCGGGTGATCGAGGCCGCCCTGTCGGCAGGCGCAGGCGCGGTGCACCCGGGCTACGGATTCCTTTCGGAGAACGCCGATTTCGCCGGTGACGTAGCGGCCGCGGGCATTGCGTTCGTCGGTCCGACACCCGAGCAACTGCGCATCTTCGGTGACAAGCACACCGCACGCGAGGCCGCCCGGTCGGTGGGAGTGCCGCTCATCCCGGGCAGCGGCCTGCTCGATTCGGCCGATCACGCCGTTGCCGAGGCCGAGCGGATCGGCCACCCGGTCATGCTCAAGGCGGTCGGTGGTGGCGGCGGCATCGGCATGCAGGCCTGCAGCACCGCCGACGAGCTGCGCGCGGCGTTTCAGCGGGTGCAGCGACTTGCCGCGACGAACTTCTCCTCGACCGGCGTGTTCCTCGAACGCTTCGTCGCGCGGGCCAGGCATGTCGAGGTGCAGTTGTTCGGCGATGGCTACGGCCGGGTCGTCAGCCTCGGCACCCGCGACTGCTCGCTGCAGCGGCGCAATCAGAAGGTGATCGAAGAAGCTCCCGCGCCCGGTCTCGGTGTGGAACTGTCGGAGCAATTGCTTGCAGCCTCGCGTGAGTTGGCGCGGTCGGTGGGGTATCGCTCGGCGGGCACCGTCGAGTTCGTCTACGACACCGACCGTGGCGCGGCGTCGTTCCTGGAGATGAATACACGTCTGCAGGTGGAGCATCCGGTCACCGAGGCGGTCACCGGCATCGACCTGGTGGAGTGGATGCTGCGCTTGGCCGGTGGTGACACCTCGATGGTGGACGAGCTGCCCGAGAGCGGCCCCGTCATCGAGGGTTGGGCCGTGGAAGCACGGGTCTACGCCGAGGACCCCGGACACGATTACCGGCCGAGCGCCGGGCTGATCACCGCCGCCACGTTCCCGGCGCAGACCTCGGTGGGCGGCACGGACAACGATCCGATGTCGAAAACCGTCGACGAAGCCACCCGATCGAGACGCAAACCAAGCACCAGCACCCGGATCGACACGTGGATCGACACCGGTACCGAGGTCAGCCCTTACTACGACCCGCTGCTTGCGAAGGTGATCGCGGCCGGGCCCACCCGTGCGGCGGCCTTCGCGGAATTGGTCGACGCGCTGGCCGCAACCCGCATCTACGGGGTGCAGACCAATCTCCCGCAGCTGCGCGCGGCCGGCGCCGATGCCCGGGTGCTGAGCGCACAGCACGTCACGACAACGCTGGCCGACATCCGCCCGCATGGCCGTCGCATCGATGTCCTGCGCGCCGGGACCATGACGACCATCCAGGACTACCCGGGCCGAATCGGCCTGTGGCAGGTGGGAATTCCCCCCTCCGGCCCGATGGACGACCTGTCGTTCACCCAGGCCAACGCCGCCGTCGGGAATCCGGTGGGCGCGCCCGCGCTGGAATGCACCCTGCAGGGACCACAACTACGCTTCTGCGAACCCAGCGTCGTGTGTGTCACCGGCGCCCAGGTCGAGATCACCGTCGACGGACGGCCTGCGGACATGTGGCGGCCGATCTCCGTTGCGGCGGGCTCGATTCTGGATGTCGGCGCACCGACCGAAACCGGACTGCGCACCTACCTCGCGGTGCGCGGCGGCATCGATGCGCCGCTCTATCACGGCAGTGCGGCCACCTTCACCCTCGGCGGCTTCGGCGGCGTCACCGGAAAAGCCGTTGTCGCAGGCGATGTTCTCGGTGTGCTGCCGCCGCGGACCGACCTCGCCGAACCGCGCGAGGTCCCGATCGAGGAACGACCGGAGTTCACACACGTCTGGCACCTGGCCGTCGGCGAGGGCCCACAGACCTCCCCCGCCTATTTCACCGACACGGACATGGCCCAGTTCTACGCGCATCCGTGGAAGGTCGGCAGCCACGCGAATCGCACGGGCATCCGGCTCGAAGGACCCAAGCCGGCCTGGTCGCGCACCGATGGCGGCGACGCCGGGCTGCATCCGTCCAATCTGCACGACAACCCGTACAGCGTCGGCACACTGAATGTCTCGGGCGACACTCCGATCCTGCTCGGCCCGGACGGCCCGAGCCTCGGTGGATTCGCCTGCCCGCTGACGGTGGTCTCTGCGCATCGCTGGAAGCTGGGCCAGTTGCGCCCGGGCGACACCATCCGATTCGTGCCCGTCGGCGACGCGGCGGCCGCCGCGCTTCGGCCGTCGGAATCCGGCTCCAACATCGCACGCGCGCGCGACACCATCACGAATCCTCTTGTCGGACTGCATGATCGCGGGATACTCGGCGCGCTCGATGCGGATGCCGATCGGCCGCGAGTTGCCTATCTCCGCGGCGGCGATGACAACATCCTGGTCGAATACGGCGACATGGTCCTCGATCTCGGTCTGCGCATGCGGGTACACGCCCTCGCCGAGGCGCTGGCGGGCTCCGGACTACCCGGCATCATCGATGTCACGCCGGGCGTCCGTTCGCTGCACATCCACTTCGATCCCGATGTACTGCCGCAGCATCGGCTGCTCGGCACGCTGATCGACCTCGAGCGTGAACTGCCCGCCACCCACGAACTCGTCGTGCCGAGCCGCACGATCCGGCTCCCGCTGTCGTTCGACGACCCGTCCATTGCCGCGGCGATCGACCGCTACCGCAGCGGTGTTCGCGACACCGCGCCCTGGCTGCCCTCGAATACCGAATTCATTCGCCGCATCAACGGACTCGACAGTGTCGAGGACGTCCGCTCGGCGGTCTTCGACGCGGAATATCTCGTGCTCGGCCTCGGTGATGTGTATCTCGGTGCGCCGCTTGCCGTTCCGCTCGACCCGCGGCACCGCCTCGTCACCACCAAATACAATCCGGCGCGCACCTGGACCCCCTCGGATGCGGTCGGCATCGGCGGCAAGTACCTGTGCGTGTACGGCATGGCCTCCCCCGGTGGCTACCAGTTGATCGGCCGGACCGTGCCGATCTGGTCGAGCTACCGGCAGTCCGCGCCGTTCGAGGCGGGCACGCCCTGGTTGTTCCGGTTCTTCGACCGCATCGTGTGGGAAGAGGTGAGCGCGGAGCAGCTGCTCGAATATCGCGCCGCCGCGCAGGCGGGCCGATTCGACGCCGAGGTGAGCGAGGGCACCTTCGCCCTCACCGATCATCTGCGCATGCTCGCCGACAATGCCGACTCCATCGCCGAATTCGAGACCAGGCAGGCCATCGCCTTCGCAGCGGAGAAGAATGCCTGGCGGGCTGCCGGCGAGTTCGAACGCGGCTCGACGGTCGAAACCCCGATCGAACCCGCCGTCGACCCGCTGGCTGGGCTGCCGCCGAACGCGACGGTGGTGACCGCACCGATGATCGGCAATGTCTGGCGGGTCGAGATCGAGGTCGGTCAGCGGCTGGCCGCGGGCGCGCCGGTCGCGATCCTCGAAGCCATGAAACTGGAACTACCGGTGCACAGCCCGGGCCCGGGCACGGTGCTGAAGGTATTGGCGACCCCCGGCGCCAAAGTGGAACCGGGCACCCCTCTAGCCGTGATCGGAGTCGACTGAATGACCGCAGGCGTCCTAGGCAACATCGCAGCGCAGCCGCAGCGTTCGCCCACCGAGCGAGTCGCCGCCGCCTATCGGCGCATCGCCGAGGTGGATCGACAAGAGGTATGGATCACGCTGCGCGAGGAAGGCGACGTCGCCGCCGACGCGGCCGCCGTCGAACAGCGGCTCGCCGAGGGTGCGGCGCTGCCGCTGGCCGGGATCTTGGTGGCGGTCAAGGACAACATCGATGTGGCCGGGCTGCCGACCACCGCGGCCTGCCCCGAATTCGCCTACCCCGCGACGGTCACCGCGGCGGCCGTGCAGCGGTTGGTCGCGGCGGGCGCGATCGTGCTCGGCAAGACCAACCTGGACCAGTTCGCCACCGGCCTCGTCGGCACCCGCAGCCCGTACGGCGCGGTACGCAATGCGCATCATCCGGAGCTGATCTCCGGCGGTTCGAGTTCGGGGTCGGCGGTCGCGGTCGCGCTGGGAATCGCGGATATCGGCATCGGCACCGACACCGCGGGGTCCGGCCGGGTGCCCGCGGCACTGCACGGCATCGTCGGCATCAAGGCGACGCTCGGCGTCATCCCGACCCACGGCGTCATTCCGGCGTGCGCCGACTATGACGCCGTCACGGTCTTCGCCACCGACCTCGATCGGGCCGTCGTCGCCGCGGCCGTGATGGCCGGGCCGGAGATCCGTGATCCACGCAGCCGGAGCTGGCCCGCGGACGTCCGTCTCGCCGCGCCGGACCAACTGCGCCTTGCCGTTCCACGCGCCGAGGATCTCGCGGCCCTGAGCGAGCCCTACCGCGATGCATTCGTCCGAACCGTCGTCGCTGTCACCGATTCCGGAATCGCCACGCAAGCAGTCGATATCTCGGCGCTGCTCGACGCGGCCCGACTGCTCTACGACGGCGCGATCGTTGCCGAACGCTATGCGGCGGTCGGCAAGTTCCTCGACACCGCGCCTGCGGGCGCGGATCCGACGGTGACGGCCATCATCGACGCCGCACGCGCGACAACCGGTCCCGGATTCGCGGACGATCTCGACACCCTTGCCCGGGTGCGAGCCACGGCCACCGCGCTGATCGCCGACTTCCACGGACTGCTGTTGCCGACGACCACCGAGCACCCGAGTATCGCCGCGGTACAGGCGGACCCAGTGGGCATCAATCGGCGGATGGGCACCTACACCAACTTCTGCAACCTGCTGGATATGGCGGCGGTGGCCGTCCCCGGGCTGCCCACCGCGGCGGGCTTGCCATTCGGGGTGATGGTCGTCGTCCCTGCCTTCGCCGACCAGGTCGCGGTCGATATCGCCGCCCGCATCGTCGGCGCCGACCCGCCCCCCGCGCTGGTCGATCGGGGTACCGAACTCGCGGTGTTCGGTGCGCACCTGCGTGGCCAACCGCTGCACTGGCAGTTGGAGGAGATCGGGGCCAGGTTCGCAGGCGAGATCACGACGACCGCCGCCTACCAGCTCACTGCGCTGGACACCACGCCGCCCAAGCCCGGACTTGTCCGGCACGGCGACGGTCTCGGTGCGCCGATCCTGGGCGAGCTGTTCCGGGTCTCGGAGGCCGGCCTCGGCCGCTTCCTTGCCGCGCTGCCCGCACCGATGGCGCTGACCAGCATCGAATTGTCCAATGGGCGTTCGGTTATCGGCTTCGCCTGCACGTATGACGCCGCCGAGGCGGCGACGGATATCACCTCGTTCGGCGGCTGGAAGGCTTATCTCCAGCGCCAGAACTAGGCCGGCTCCGCACCGGCAGCGCCCGGGACACCCGCGGGCGCTGCCGGTTGCGGGACCAGTGCGGCAAGGGCGACAGCGAAGTCGTCACCGGTCGGCAGCGCGCCGTCCGGATTGCTGAGCCACTGGATCGAAAGACCGTTCAGCAGCGTGTAATACAACCGGCCGACCGCATCGGCCTGCATCTGTGACAGCTCCGGGTATACCTTGCCGAGGATTGCCGCGATTTCACTGACGGCTTGCGCACCGACCTTTGCCATGTAGCGTTGCCCATCCGACGATCTATGGACCCGGATGATGTTCTCTGCAGACGCGACAATGCCTTCCTTGTTGCGAAGGAAGATCGCGCCGATGCCTGCCCAAGTCGCGGCAAACGACTCGGCGAGCGAACGTCCCGCGCCCACGGTCCGGATCAGGTTTTCCAGTTCATCGTCGATGCCGTCGCCGATCGCCTCGGTGATCGCCTCGCTGATCAATCGGTCCTTCGATCCGAAGTGGTACCCGATCGCCGCCAGGCTCACCCCGGCGGAATCCGCGATGTCGCGAGCCGTGGTCGCCGCGAATCCGCGCTGGTAGAGGCAGGTGCGCGCCGCCGTGAGCAGCTCTTCTCTGTTTCCCATGCCTTCACTGTACGTCCGTCTTGCACATTTGTACTAGACAAATGTGCAAGACTCTGTTAAACATATGTCTAAGACATTCGAGTCAAAGCAAGGGATCAGAACATGAATGCCAACTCCGCCACCCCCACCGACCAGCCTCGTGTCCTCGTTTCCGGCGGCGGTATCGGCGGCAATGCCGTTGCCCTGCAGCTGCTCCGAGCCGGCATCCGGGCCACCGTGGTCGAGCGCGCCGACGCGCCCCGCCCCGGCGGTCAGGCCGTCGACCTGCGCGGGCCGAGCAGCGAGGTCGCGGAGCGGATGGGCCTGATGCCCGGCATCCGGAAGGTCCAGCTCGACGAGCGCGGCATCGTCATGGTGGACAGCGAAGGCAAGCAGCTGCTGCGCATGCCCGCCGAGATGTTCGACGGCAAGGGCGCCGTGGCCGAAATCGAGCTCACCCGCGGTGACCTCAATCAAGTCCTGCTCGACGCGCTCGCCGAAGCGGGCGGCGTCGACTACCGCTACGGCGCATGGATCACCGACATCAGCCAGGACGACACCGGCGTCGATGTCACCTTCGCCTCCGGCAGCACCGAACGCTTCGACATCGTGATCGGCGCGGACGGGCTGCACTCCGCCACCCGGCGGCTGGTGTTCGGCCCGGAAGAGGAGTTCTCGACCTACCTCGGCGGGTACATGTCCTTCTTCACGCTGCCGACCCCCGCAGGCACCGAAGACAATTGGTTCACGATGAACTCGCTGGTCGGCGCGACCAATGTCGGTCTCCGTCCCGATTACGACCCGACCACCTGCAAGGCGATCATCACGATGCGCACCGACGCCGATCCGGCACTGCGCCGCGATATCCCCGCACAGCAGCAGCTGATCCGCGAGCGGCTGGCAGGCGGCGGCACCATTGCGAACACGGTGAGCGATGCCATGGCAGAGGCGGGCGACTTCTACTTCGACGAGCTGGCGCGCATCAACATGCCGACCTACTCGAAGGGCCGCGTCGTGCTGCTCGGCGACGCGGGCTACTGCGGCTCGCCGCTCACCGGTCAGGGCACCGCGATGGCCCTGGTCGGCGCGTACGTGCTGGCCGGCGAAATCGTCGCGCACGCCGGTGATCCGCAGCAGGCGCTCACCCGCTACGAAGAGGTGCTGCGGCCGTTCGTCGCCAAGGCTCAGGAGCTGCCGCCGGGCGGCCTGAAGGCGATGACCCCGAAGACCCGCTTCGGGATTCGCGCGGGTCATATGGTCAGCAAGCTGATGACCGCCAAGATCATGAAGCCGCTGATGATGAAGATGCTCAGCGGGACCGACGCCTACGACCTGCCCGACTACTCGGCCCAGACCGTCGGGTAATTGCCCGCCGTAGGAACCAACCATGACCGGCGCCGTCCACCACGGCGCCGGTCATGGTCATTCGATGACGGTCCGCTCGTCGAGCAGGAAGGGCAGCAGGAAGTTTCGCAGCATCGCTCGCTCCTCGTCCGCCCCCGCGCCGGGCAGCGTCAGCAAAGAAACGACCACCCGCACCACCCACTGCCCGAGCATCCGCGCCGCGGCCGCGGACAATCGGGGACGATAGCCCGCGACGAAACCGGTGCCGATCGCATCGATCGCGTGCGACGAATTCGACAGCTGGGCAACGATTCCGGAGTTGGCAGGCTCGAACCACACCGCGAGGTGCGGCGTCTTGCGCACCTCGGCGAGCACCGCGGCAACGCCGTCGAGCAGCTGCTCGGCACGGTCGGCGCTCGCAACGTCGGGCCGATCGCGCCACACCCGCTCGACCAATTGCCGTGCCTCGCGACCCGCGAAGGCCACATACAGCGCCTGGCGATTGTCGAAGTAGCGGTAGAGCGTCGCCCTGGAACACCCTGCAGCATCGGCGACTTCGGCCATACCGACCCCGCTGACACCCTTCTCCAAGAACAGCGTGCGCACCGCGTCGAGGATGCGTTCGGAGGCCAGTTCGGCCCGGCCGTCGGCCAACCAGTCACCGTTCATGCCGTGCACCGGAACGGGATCGTGGTCGGCCTGCGCACGTACGGGCCCGATGCGTACTGGACCGCATCGATGTCGACGACGTAGTCGGGAAAGCGATCCAGCAACTCTACCAAGGCAACTCGGGCCTGCATCCGCGCTGCCGCCGCACCGAGACAGTGATGCGGGCCGTGGCCGAAGGTCAGGATCTGCTGGGGATTCCGGTCGATGTCCAGTTCCTCGGCGTCGGCACCGTAGGCCCGGTCGTCACGGTTGGCCGCGCCGTAGACCAGCAGCACCTTGCGTCCCGCGGGCACCGTCGTGCCGTGCAATTCGACCTCTCGGGTCGTTGTCCGGGCCAGTCCCTGCACAGGCGAGGTCAGCCGGGCGAGTTCCTCGATCGCGATCTCGATGCGGTCCTTGTCGGCCACGAGCTCCGCGCGCTGCTCCGGGTGCTGCTGCAGCAATTGCACTGCGCCACCGAGCAATCCGGTTGTCGTGTCATTGCCGCCCGCAACCATCGTCCAAGTGTAGGCAAGGATCTGGACGAGGCCGCGCACATCGTCGTCGTCCGCGGCCAGGCCCGCCTGCACCAATAGCGACACGGTGTCGTCGCCCGGGTCGGTGCGACGCCGTTTGATCAGTTCGGCGAAGTAGCCGAGCATCTCCATCGAAGCCTGCTGCGCATGGGTGTTGCGCGCGTCGATACTCCCCGCAACCACCGCATCGGTCCATCCGTCGAAGCGCCCGCGATCCTCCGGCGGCACCCCGAGATAGTGCGCGACAACCATACTCGGCAGCGGCTTGAACAGTTGCTCGACGATGTCGCCCCCACCCTGCTCGGTCAGCTGATCCAGGCGTTGCCTGGCGAAGCCACGCACCACCGGCTCGACGTCGACGACCTGCCGCGGCGTAAACCCGCGCGCAACCAGTCGCCGAAATTCGGTGTGCGCCGGCGGATCCTGCATCACCAGCGGCGGATTGTCGGTCAGCCCGATCTGCTCGAGCTCCCCGTACTCCACCGTCAGCCCTTCGCTGGAGGAGAACGTCTCCGTATCCCGCACTGCCGCATACACATCCGCGTGCCGAGTGAGCACCCAATAGTCGCGCTCAGGCCGCCCCTCCGGCACCACATGATGCACCGGATCCTGCTCGCGCAGCGCGGCATACATCCCCCACGGCGACTTCCACGTCGCACCCGACCGCAGTTCAAACCTCGGAGCATCACGATACTCTTGGAGCAACATGTAGTGACGGTAAGACAGATTCAACATTTTGTCTACCGTGTCCCGGAGGTCCTGAATCTGGTGCTCCGCGTCAGAACGATTCCCATGTCCGATCGTCGAGGAGCCGATGCGCCAGCTCGACGAACGCGTCGGCTGTCGCCGGGTTGGCAATGTGCGCGTCGACATCCACATCGAGAATGACCTGTTCACGCCATTGCAGCACGGGCTCCACCGGTGTTGTGCCCAGCAGTGTGCTCGCGCCCAGCCGATTGCTCGAGGCGAGCCGTTCGAGCACTGCGTCTTGCTCGGCCAACCATGCCGCCTGAGCAGGGTGGCTCATCATGCTCAGCGCGGCGACCGACGGGACTGCCGTTCGGACATACCGAACCGATTCGAGCAGGCAACCCGCATCGTGCCCCCATTCCCGCCCGACCCGCAGCAACCCGTTCGGGCCGTGCACCAGCCCGGCCGCCGCCAGAATGTGCTGCCTGCTCCAACGATGGAACACCAGCCAGCGCACGGTATGCGCTCGAAGTTGCGGCAGTGCAGTGGCTCTCAGCGCCAACTCCAATGCGGCCGAACGCCCCGCACTGAGGTCGACAACAACCACCTCGAATGTGCGCTCCAATTGCGAAAGCAGATCCGCGCACCGATGCACCATGTCGTCGTTTACGGTCAGGAGTTCGGCACCGCCCTCGTCGCCGGGAAACAACACCAGCTTGGCCGAGCGAGAAGCCGAACTGCGCAAGGCAGCCCGGTCGGTCATCGCAGGGACATCGACTCCGGCGGGGAATCCGACACCGCCGAGCAGATACGAGTGCAGTCCGCCGGAAGTCGCGCCACGTGCGACGTCGTCGATCTCGAACAATGCTCCCGCCGTCGGCGAGCCGAACGTGAAGTCGAGATATGCGGCGTCCTTGCCGCTCAGGCACAGTCGGTAGGCGAGGTTGCAGCTGGTCACCGATCGGCCGGCGCCGCCCTTGTCGGAGGTCGAGAAGACGAGCATGCGCGCTAGCCTCTTTCCGCGTCCCGGCGGGCGCCGATCAGCTGCTCTGCTCACCGGGGTTGGCGCACACTCGGAGACATCGGTGTTCGCGGCATGGAGAACGGGGGGCTGATGCGTATTCGGCCACGGCACAATGTTCGGCGATCAGGTTCCGAAACGGACACCGGGGCAAGTAATTCCGTGACCGCCTGGCCGATCGGCGGCGACTTGGGTCGCAACGTCACAACTACACGCCGAGTTCGGCGAGCAACTTCTCGATGCGAGAGCCGATGTCGTCGCGGATAGGGCGGACCTGCTCGATGTCGAGACCGGCCGGGTCTTCGATGATCCAATCCTCGTAGCGGGGACCGGGCACGAGCGGGCAGGTGTCGCCGCAGCCCATGGTGACGATGACATCGGCAGCGCGAATGATTTCGTCGGTCCACGGCTTGGGGTATTCGTCGGCGATGTCGATGCCGATCTCGGCCATGGACTCGATCGCGGCCGGGTTGAGGGCGCCACTCGGGTCCGAGCCGCCGGACCAGGCGACGGCGCGGCCCTTGGCGAGGTGGGTGAAGTAGCCGAGGGCGATCTGGGAGCGGCCCGCGTTGTGCGTGCACAAGAACAGCACGGTCGGACGGGGTTGCGGGACCTTACCTTCCACCTTGGCCAGGGCCTGCAGACGCTGCCTGCCGAATCTTTCGGCGAGCAGTGGCAGGTAGATCGTCACCGTGGCGCGGGCGGCGAAACCCTCGTATGAGCCGTACAGGAAGCGGTGGATCGTCTCCTGATCGAACATGGTCGCGAACTCTTCGCGCAGCCGGAACTCGGCGTTGTCCAGGGCGGTCTGATGATCGAGCGACAGCAGACGGTACGGGGTCGGAGTGGCTGAGCTTTCGGTCGGGTCGGACGCTTCGGGCTGAGACACCTTTCCAGACTGTCAGCCCCTGATCAGGTCCGGCAAACGAACAGCCGGTGACACCGACCACGTTCGGTGGAAAAGCGGCCGGGCCGGTCACCCCTCGTGAACCGGCCCGACCCATACCTGGGTGGGATCGTCGGCGTGCATCGAATGGTTACCTTCGGCAGTGGCGGTTGCCGGTCAGCTCCTGGAAGAGCCATCCGAAAGTGTCTGCGCTCTAACGAAAGCCGGCCGGACCGGTCACCCCTCGTGGACCGGCCCGGCTGGCCTTTTCCCTGGGCGCGACCTGTCAACCCCTCGAAGACAGGTCGTGCCCGGTTCCCACCCCCCGGTGGTGGCTTGTTTCCCCTGGCGCTGCCTACTGGCAGTGCTCGAAGGTGCCGAGGACGGTGCGGCCGTCCTTGATCTGGTAGCCGGTGGCGTAGAGATCTGTGCTGGCGACGGGGTTCTCCCCGTCCGGCGCCAGCCACTCGACCTGCTGGATGACCTTGTAGGCGTTCGGGTCGTTGCGAAGCACCTTCAGCTCCGCGCCGTCCATGTCGGCAGCCTTGGTGTCGGTGGCTTTGCCCTTCTCCCACTCGCTCGCGACGGCCAGGGTGCCCTTGGCCGCGTCGTAGACGACGGTGCGGTACCGGATCAACTGGTGTTCGCCGGGCCGGTAGCCTGCCTGCGCGTAAACGATGGGGGCGGCGATCTCGATCTCGATGCGATCGCTCTTGTGAGTGCAGATGGCCTGGCCGGTGAGCGCGGCGCCAGGGTGGCCGGTGGTGTCCGCGATCGCGGTGCCCGCGCCGAACACCAGAGCGCCTGCGGTGGTCGTGAGAGCGAGGGCGGTGGTCAGCTTGCCGATCATCGTCTGTCCTTGTCGGGTCCGGTGTTTGTTTTCCGGTGTGTTCCGGTGTTGACACAAACAATGCAGCCCGGAGCTTGGCACGCCCTTAAGAAGATCTTGTAGGCACAAGACCGCAGGTAGAGCCCTCGATATCGGCGGGAACCGGTCGAGTTACCACCATGTGAGCCCGAATCGGCGGATGATGGAGATGAGGGCGCCAAGGAGATTGGAGCGGCGATGGAAACCGTGGTCGTGTGGATACTGGCTACCCTGCTGTATTGGTGGGGCCTGCTGTAGTGCGGTGTAGCCGCAGCCTGTGACAAGCGATCGAAACCGCCCGCCCTTGACCGGAACGGTCAGGGGCGGAGCGGTTTACGGCGCGGCTGTCAGTCGATGGATTCGGCGAACTCCGCCTCGGTGTGGTCGAGGTCCACAGCATCGGACTTGCGTTCACGCACCAGCGACAGCGCGGCGGCCGCGAGGACCGCAGGCCGCGTCGACGGATGCCGGTTCGAACCCTGGCCGCGATACCTCGCCGAACTGATCAGCCCGTGCTTCGGCGACCGGTTTCGTCGATGTGATCATCCGGAGCCCAGGTCATCGCGGGCGCGCTCGGCGATCTCATCCACGGCGGTGTCCGTCGAGAATCTCTCGATCGCCGATATTCCCACGGTCGAGATTCGACGCCATTGGTCGTCGTCTGTAAACCGACCCCGGTATTGATCGAGATGGTCCCGGACAACCTCCAAGGACTCGGGGCCCACGGTGAGTGCCCGCAGTGTCCTATCCCAGCGGGCGAGGGCTGAGCCCATCTCGCTGCCCACGATACGGACTGCGGTTTCGGCACGTAGCAGGATTTGCATCGGTTCGAAGAGCTTGTTGAATTCCGATGACAGGTACACGAAATCCGGTGGATGGAGCTGCAAGGCGGCGCGCAGACGACCCAGCTGCCCTACGAGGCCACTGTAAGCAGTAACGAAATCCACGTAGACGGATTCGCGATTCGACCGGACGGCCTGCGCTGCCGCGAATCGCTGCTGCCGGTCCATGGCCGTGCTGCTCACGTGGATAGACGACCACGCCGACGCGCTGGCCGAGATCACAGCCGAGACAATCGCGGTGATCAGCGCGTACCGCCCGCTGCGCTTCGCGAGTTCCAGTTGGCGCTGGAGGGCTGCCAGGTCCGACGACGACACCTCCGGAGCCGGCGGTTCGGGCGGACCGACAGGCTCCTGGCTAGTGTTCGGCGATGAGGTGTCGTCGTCGGCAGCCACTGGGTCAAGCTACGTCGCACGGGTTGCTCGGGGAACCGGACTCGCTCGAAATCGACCGTTTCCAATTTCGAACAGCAACCTTGGTTCCGGTCGCGAGGACGAGGGTGAGCTGTCGAGGATCAGCGCAGGGATTCGGTCGCGAGCTTGGTGGCGTCGGCGATTACCACGTCATCTCCCGTGGCGTCCGCGGTGCCTTTGCGGGTGAGTACCGCGATGACGATCGGGGCTCGGCCGCCGTCGGGCCAGGTGATCGCCACGTCGTTCAGGCAGCCGTAGGCTCCGGTGCCGGTCTTGTCGCCGGTTGTCCAGTTGGCGGGGACGCCGGCGCGAATTCGCTTGTTGCCGGTGGTATTTGCCTTCAACCAGGAGATCAATCGGTCACGCTCCGGGCTGCCGAGCGCGTCGCCGAGGACCAAGGCGCGATAGTCGGCAGCGAGCGCGGCGGGGGTGGTGGTGTCCTGTGGATCGCCGGGGACGGTGGAGTTGAGTTCGGGTTCCCAGCGGTCCAGCCTGCTCACCTGGTCGCCGAGTGTGCGCAGGAACGCCGTCACTTCCGCGGGGCCGCCGAGTTCGCGCAGCAGCAGGTTGGCGGCGGTGTTGTCGCTGCGGGTGATCGCCGCTTCGGACAGCTCGGCGACCGACATTCCGGTGGCGACTTTCGTGCTGGTGACGGGTGAGTTCGCGACGAGGTCGGCCTCGGTGAACTGGATGACGCGGTCGAAATATCCGGTGTCGAGCGGATGCGCCTTCAGCAAGGCCGCCACGGCAAGGGTCTTGAACGTGGACAACAACGGGAAACGCTGGTTGGCGCTGTTCGATACGGTTTTGTCGGTGGCGGTGTCCACGGCGAACAAACCGATTTGGGATTCGTATCGCATCTCCAGGTCCGCGATCCGTGCGGCGGCCCGCACCGGCGCGGCCGTGCTCGGAAGCTCTTGCGCCGCTTGCGAATCGGTGCCGCAGGCGGCGAGCAGTGGAAGCGCGAGCGCGGCGGCGATGACTACCCGATAGTTACGTGTCAG
Organism: Nocardia sp. CWNU-33; assembly: GCF_046764895.1. Classification (NCBI taxonomy): domain Bacteria; kingdom Bacillati; phylum Actinomycetota; class Actinomycetes; order Mycobacteriales; family Nocardiaceae; genus Nocardia; species Nocardia sp. CWNU-33. Next base: position 113,642 of record NZ_JBKOQN010000010.1, read on the forward strand.
CCGAAACATGCCCTCACTGTGTCAGGCGGTCGGGTAGCCGAACAAACGGGCCTATGCCCAGATGGCCCGTGAGACACCACGTAGCACGCAGCACCACTTCCCGGCGACGTCTCCTCTGCCCGGATCACGACCATATTATGAAAAGGCGCAGATCAGATGGCGTTTTCTAGTGCAAAAGCCAGTCCTGCTCGATATCATTAGAACATGAGTTCGAACGGTGACGGCGCTGAGCAACGGGTCGCCGACCCGTTGCTCAGCGCCGTCACCGACCTGCTCGAACAACCTCTCACCGGTCTATCCGACGACAAAGTCACCCAACTGCTGCGCGATGTCGAACGCAGCGGCCGAATGCTGGCCGCCCTCACCAATCGGTTGACCGTCGAGGTAGTCGAACGCCACATTCCCGCCCGAGCAGGCGCACACGGACCGAAGGGATTCCTGATGGAAACCCTGCGCCTGTCCAGTCAGGAAGCGGGCCGCCGTATCGCCGCAGCGCACTGCCTCGGCACCTGGCGCGACATGTCGGGGGAAACGCATGAGCCACGACACCCTCGGACCGCTGCCGCCCTGGCAGATGGGGACATCTCCGCCGACCATGCCAACCGGATCGCTGCGATATTGAAGCGAGTCCCCGGTTCGACCGCGGACCCGGAATTCGAAGCGGCCGAAGAGGTTCTGGCCGAGCACGCCCGCACCGGTTCACCCGACGATATCGCCAAGGTCGGCGATGCGATCCTCGCCTACCTGGACCCGTACGGAAAGCTCACCGACGACCAGGATCGCAAGCGGATGCGCGGGATCATGATCGGACGCCAGCGCGCCGATGGCATGTCCCCCCTCCGCGGCGAGCTCACCCCCACTCTGCGCGCCTTGCTGGATCCCGTGGTCGCCAAGTTGGCCCGGCCCGGCATGAACAACCCCGACGATCCGGAAAGCCCTTCCGGCGATTGCGAATACGTGGACCGCGAAGCGATGGTTGCCGCAGCCGCACGCGACACCCGCACCGCCGCGCAGCGCAATCACGATGCCCTGGTAGCGCTGCTGCAACCCGGGATGTCGGCCGACAAGCTCGGCGCACATCGCGGGCTGCCGGTCTCCACCATCCTGACGATGAGCATCGCCGACGTCGAACGCGCGGCCGGAGTCGCGACCACCGCAACGGGCGGCACCGTCCCCCTCACTGAAGCGTTGCAGCTCGCCGAACAGTCACAGCCTTTCCTTGCAGTGTTCGACCACAACGGACTGCCACTACATTTCGGGCGCGCCAAACGACTCGCCACCGCGGCACAGCGGATGGCATTGATCGCATCGGTGCGCGGCTGCACCCGCCCCGGCTGCGATGCCCCCGCCAGCCTGTGCGCCACCCATCACGTGACCGACTGGATCAAGGGCGGCCCGACCGATATCGGCAACGAAACCCTGGCCTGCGATCACTGCCACGCCCTCGTCCACGATGGGCCGGGCGGCTGGAAAACTATTGTGCTGGGACCGGATTCGCAGCACCCCGGCCGCACCGCATGGATCGCCCCGCCACACATCGACTCCACCCGCACACCACAGATCAACCATCGCCACCACCCCAGCGAACTCCTCGCCGAAGCGATGGCCCGCATCCATCACCGCGACGAACAACAGCGACAACAACACCGCCACCGGCTGAAGCAACTCCAGCGGCCAGACAGTCATGCGGCATAAACACCAGTCCGAGTGACCGGCGCGCGCACCCACCACAGACCATCTGCCGCGCGCATAGGACTGGCCGCCAACGCTCGGCCAAGGCACCAACGCCTGTGGGGCTTCACTCCAAAATACCTGCAACGCAACCACAGCCAGTCGACCACGCTGGAAGCCGTATGCCTGCCCGCCCAAGCCGCGGCAGACCAAGTCGGGTACGGCACACGACGCACCCAGCACTGCCCGGAGAACCCGGGGAAGGCGCGCCTTGCTGGACGTCTCCGAATTGCTTTCCGCGCCTGAGGCCCACTGCTGTGCATTGGCCGACGCAGATGACACCCGGCTCGAACGCCCCGCACTCCACCGCTCCATCGCGACGCCTGAAAGTTGAGGGCATGGCAGGTGCACACCTAGCGAGGTGAGCACCTGCCCGACGTTCTGGTCTGCTACGCCGATGCGCCGTTCAGTCCTGCACGCACGCCTTCCTCGACCCGCTTGCCGAGATCGGAGTCCACGTTCTTCCAGTACTCGAAGACCCGGCTCAGCACCGGCTCCTGCACCCCACCGAGTACGTGGCCGACGATGTTGTTCACCAAGCGATCTCGCTGGTCATCGTCGAGCACCTCACGTACCAAGGTGCCCGCCTGGGTGAAGTCGCCGTCCTCGGCGTGCTTGATGTAGCCCGCGCGCACGACCGTAGGATCGAACTCCCAGATGCCGCCATCCGGCGCCTGTTCCGGGTCGGCGTGTGGGCCGCCGAAGGAATTCGGCGCGTACACGGGCACACTCGCGTCGTTGTACTCGTAGCGCATGGAGCCCTCCTTGGAATAGGAGTTCACCTCGGCGGCCTTGGCGCGGTTCGGCGGCAGCTGCGCATAGTTGGTGCCGATCCGGTAGCGGTGCGCATCTGCATAGGCGAACACCCGGCCCAGCAGCATCTTGTCCGGCGAGAAACCGATGCCGGGAACGATATTCGACGGCTCGAAGGCGGCCTGCTCGATGTCGACGAAGTAGTTGCCCGGGTTGCGGTTCAGGGTCCACTTGCCGACCTCGATCAGCGGGTAGTCCTGGTGCGACCACACCTTGGTCAGGTCGAACGGGTTGAACCGGTAGCCCGCGGCCTCGGCGACCGGCATGACCTGCACGTGCACCGTCCAACTCGGGAACTCGCCGCGCTCGATCGCGTCCCAGAGGTCCTTGCGGTGATAGTCGGCGTTCTCGCCGGCGATCCGGTCGGCGACGGCCTGGGTCAGGTAGTCGATGCCCTGGTCGGTCTTGAAGTGGTACTTCACCCAGAAGCGCTCGCCCGCAGCGTTGATCCACTGGTAGGTGTGCGAACCGTAGCCGTTCATGTGGCGGTAGGTCTTCGGGATGCCACGGTCACCCATCAGCCAGGTCACCTGGTGCGCAGTCTCCGGGCGCAGGGTCCAGAAGTCCCACTGCATGGTGTGATCGCGAAGTCCGTTGCCGGGCAGGCGTTTCTGGGACCTGATGAAGTCGGGGAACTTGATAGGGTCGGTGATGAAGAAGACCGGAGTGTTGTTGCCGACGAGGTCGTAGTTGCCGTCCTCGGTGTAGAACTTCACCGCGAAACCGCGTGGGTCGCGCCAAGTGTCGGGGCTGCCCTGCTCACCGGCCACCGTAGAGAAACGCACCAGCGACTCGGTCCGCGCGCCCGGCTGGAACAGCTTGGCCTTGGTGTAGCGGCTGACATCGTTGGTCACGACCAGCTCACCGTAGGCGCCCGCACCCTTGGCGTGCACGATCCGCTCCGGCACCCGCTCACGGTTGAACTGGGCGAGCTTCTCGATGAGGTAATGGTCATGCAACAGGATGGGGCCCTGGGCGCCCGCGGTCAGCGACTCGTCGTCGCTCTGCACCGGGGTACCGGTGTTGGTGGTTGTCGGCTCGGTCATGTCGAAGCCTCCTCGGTTGATGGAACAAACGTCCCGGGGATGGGCTGTCCCGGGCTGTCGGGGTGACTACCGTTCTCGGGAACGACAGGTACTGCACAGACCCCAGAAGACGACCTCTGCCTCATCGATCGTGAAACCGTGGTCGTCCACGGGTTCCAGGCAGGGGGCGCTGCCCACAACACAGTCCACGTCCACGACCGTGTCGCAGCTTCGGCACACCAGGTGATGGTGGTTGTCCCCGGTCCGGGTCTCGTAGCGCGCGGCCGAACCGGCCGGCTCGATACGCCGCAGGATTCCGGCGTGCACGCAGGCCCGAAGCACGTCGTAGACGGCCTGCGTGGATACCGAACCCAATGCTTCCCGGACCGTGGCGGCCAGCCGATCGGCGTCCGAATGCGGGCGGGCTGTGACCGCATTCAGCACCGCGACCCGCGGTGCAGTAACCCGCAGGCCTGCCGCGCGCAACTGTTCGCGCGGATCGGTGGTGTCGGTGTGCATGCCCACGATGGTTGCTTCTTTTCTGGAATTAGTCAAGAGAATGAGTTTCTCAAGTAACCAAATCTCGTAGGCCGAGAGCGTGCCGTCGCCCGTGGCGTGAGTCACATTCGACGATGCGGAATAGATCGCAGCGCGGCACGGTTGACCACCTCTGTCGGCGTCCGGACAGCCCCGGGCCTCACCCCTTTTGTCGCTTCGAGCGACCACTCGCCGAGAGGCGCTTGTGGGACGTCGGCACCGAGTCGTGACGCTGGCGTGGCGTCCGGCGGCTCAGCGCCGCCAGGTCTGACGATCTGGCGGCGTTTCGCATATTCGGTGACGCTCCCATTCGGAGCGCTCGATTCGTGGTCCGCCACGCGGTGGTCGAGGGATACGGCTATGGCATCCATCGCGGCTGCCATAGCCATCACCACGATCGGTGCCACCGGTGTGCAAAAAGTCCGAGCTCGCGACGCGCGTTATCGGCACGGTCGCCGCCGGAGTGCCTGCGCCGTTTGTGGGCGTTGACCACGCCGGAACGCAGTCAGCGGCAACGGTTCTGCCTGATCAAATCGGGCCGCGCCGAGTGCTGGAGGCGGCGGAACTGCTCTGCGACCTCGGGTAACCCGGCAATTCAATCTCCTCGTAGCGCCAAATTTTTGCCCGGCCGACGCTCAGCCTGTTGCCCGGTGCATCGGGTGCCGGCACGATAGCCTTTGGCCATGGGGCGTTTCTACGGATTCCTGGCAGGAATCGCGGCGGTATCGCTGGTGGCGGGGAGTGTGTTCGCCGGGAGTGCGCAGGCGACCTCGGCCGAGCAGAGGACATGCGGGGTGTCGTCCGGGCGGGAACCCGAGCGGGCGGCGCCGGAACAGGTGGGGCTGGATTCGCAGCGGCTGGCCGAAGCAATGGCCTTCGCCGGCGAGCGGAATCGGTTGAATGTGCAGGTCTTCCGGCACAACTGCCTGATCGGCGAGGGGCCGACGAACGATCAAACCGGAAACGTCGCGTGGAATATCTGGAGCGCGACCAAAAGCGTGGTCTCGGTGCTCGCCGGAATAGCATGGGACCAAGGCAAACTCGACATCGATGCGCCGATCGATCGATATCTGCCGCCAGGACTCGGTGACGAAGTCCATCGGTCGATTACGGTGGAGAACCTGCTCACCGAGTCCTCGGGCATGCAAGTCGGAGTGCTCACCGAGGGCATTACGGGAGTGATTCCAATCGACCCGAACAGCGCGGTGCAGGCGCTCGGTGTACCACTGAACGACCCGCCCGGCACGGCGTTCAGCTACAGCCAGCGCAATGTCGACCTGCTCGCGTATGTCATCGAATTGGCGGTCGGCGAACCACTGCAACAATTCGCGCAGCGGGAGCTGTTCGATCCGCTCGGCATTGCTCGCGGCGATTACTACTGGGCGCGCGATCGCGCCGGACACACCTACGGATACGCGCACCTGATGATCCCGCCGAACGATTTCGCGAAGCTGGGCCTGCTGGTGAGCAACAACGGGCGCTGGGGCACCAAACAACTCGTGTCGCAGGAGTATCTGCGGCAGGCGCGGGAGCCCTCGGCGACGAACAGTTGCTACGGGTACCTCTTCTGGACCGGGCCCGGGTGCGCGGAGACCGCCACCTTCCTACCCCCCGACGTGTATGCGATGTCCGGGCTCGGCATGCAGGACGTCTTCATCATCCCCAGCCTGGACCTGACTGTGGTCTGGACCGGGGTCTACGGGAACGTCAGCAGCCAGGGCCTGTCCGGAATCGTGCAGAACATCGCGGAACTGCCGTACGAATTCTTCCGCAGGCTGTTCGCCGCGTTCGACGAAAGGCCGCTTCCCGACCCGGGTCCCTACATCGAGCCGCCGGTGCGACTGGATGCGAGCCGATTCGTCGATAACAACATCCTGCTCGCGGTCTTCGGAATCGGGCCGGCGGCATATCCGGGCTGCAATGTCTTCGCCTGCTTGAACTACCCGTTGGCCCCACCGTTCGCGGACACCGCGCCCGGCTGCGTCATTCTGGTATGCCTCGGCCCCGATCCGCGCACGCCCAGGATTCGCTGAATCGGCTGCTAGACCGATGGCTCGGCCAGATTCGTGACCCAGCCGTGCAGTTCGTCGGTGCGCAGTGCCGCCGCGTGGCGTTTGCGCAATGCCTGAGAGATCGGTCCCGGGCGGCCATCGGCGATCAGTCGGCCATCGACCTCGGTGACCGGAGCCGCACCCGCGGACGTGCCTGAGACGAAAACCTCGTCGGCGATATACAGCTCGGTCAGATCTACCGTCCGTTCGACGAACGGAATGCCGTCCTCGGCGGCGAGGGTGGATGGTGCGTCGGTTGATGCCGTCGAGGATGTCGCAGGACACGTCGGGGGTGATGAGGGTGCCATTGCGGACCAGGAAAATGTTGGCCGCACTGAGTTCGCAGACATGGCCGTTACCGTCGAGGAAGATGCAGTCGTCGTAGCCGCTGTCGATGGCATCCTGCTTGGCCAGCACCGAATTCACATAAGCGCCGTTGACTTTCGCGCGGGAAGGAATTGCATTATCCGGAATGCGCCGCCACGGACTGGATTTCAGCCGCATGCCGTCCTGCGGGACTATCGGCACCGCATCATAGACGAACATACTCACCTGAATCGCGCAGCCACGAACCCTGGTACCCGGGATCGACTCGACGACATGCACTGTCGCCCGCACGAATACATCGGTGACGGGCGCGTTCCGTTCGATCAGCTCGACAACGGCGGCCCGAAACTTGACGAAATCCCACTCGGCGGCGAAACGATCAATGCCGATGATCTTGCAGGACTCTTCGAGTCGCCGGAAGTGATCGTCCAACCGGAAAGCGGTGCGCACCGATCCATCCACATGCACCGGGAACACGGTGTAGACACTCAGGCCGTAGAGAACTGCCGAGGATGCGACATTCACCGATGCCGCGTCGGCGGCAACGATCCGGTCGCCGAAGTACACCTGAGCATGCGGGTTCGCCATTACCGGAGGCTAGCAACCGAAACGGCGTGCGGGCGAGCCCATTTTCGGCCCGCCCGCCGCCCGATCAGCGCTCGGTGTGCCGGGCGAGTCGAGCCGTATCCATGTAATCGCGGAACAGCACGACCTTTCCGTCACGCACCCGGACGACGTTGACAGAGGTACGGACCCGAGCCCGCTGCGCGCCGGGCACCGTCATGTCGACCTCTGCCTCCACCAGGATCACCTCGGGATCAGTGGTCTCGTGCACCTCGGGATAGATGTCGTGCACTTCGATGCCCGAGAGGTCCGACCAGCGTTGTGTGAGATGGGCCCGGATCTCCTCGCGACCGACCAATCGAGTCGGCATGCCGGGCACGACGAAGGGCATCTCGAACACCACATCGGCTGCGAGCAGTTGTACGAACGCGTCGGCATCGCGCGCAGGCAGGATCGCAAACAAGCGTTCGACCAGCTCGCGCGGGCTTTCCACCGAAGACTCCACCATGAAACACCTCTCCAAATAAGCGGAACGTATACCCCGCTTATGATTCGGAACGGTCGCCCCGTTTGTCAATGGGGGCAGTAAACTCGTCGTTCGTGACCGATCCGCCGAAACAGGAACCGCGGACGCTGCGCGCCGACGCACGCCGCAACCGCGACCGCGTGCTGGCTGCCGCCCAGGAGGCGTTCGCGGCCGAAGGTCTTTCGGTGCCCCTGGACGAGATCGCGCGCCGGGCCGGCGTCGGAGCGGGCACCGTCTACCGACACTTCCCCACCAAGGAAGCCCTGTTCGAAGCCGCGATCGTGGACCGCATCGAGCGCATGACATCGCAAGCACGCGACCTGTCCACCGCCGACGACCCTGGCCGGGCCTTCTTCGACTTCCTCGACGTGATGGTGACCGACGGTGGCCTGAAACGCGACCTCGCCGACGCCGTCGGCGGACAGCTCTCCCCCGAGCACCTCGCACCCGTAGCCGAAATGAACCGCGCGATCGGCGAATTACTCCGGCGCGCCCAACAATCCGGCGCGGTCCGCACCGATATCGATATCGACGACCTGATGCGAATCATCAAGGGCACCTTCATCGCTGCGCAGAGCACCGGCGCGAACGACGATCAGCGCCGGCGCAGCTTCATGGTCATGTTCGACGGCCTACGGCGGCGCTGAACCGCGCCGAATGCGGCACGAACGTCGAACGGCGCGGTGGTCCACCCGTTGTGGACCACCGCGCCGTTCGATGGTTCGATGGGCCCTGCCGGACTCAGCGGTCGGCGAGCAGGACCTCGGCGATCTGAATGGTGTTGAGGGCAGCGCCCTTTCGCAGGTTGTCGCCCGAGATGAACAGGGCGAGACCGCGACCTTCCGGCACACCGGGATCCTGGCGGATGCGACCGACGAGGGACTCGTCGATGCCGGCAGCCTGCAGTGGGGTCGGCACATCGACGAGCTTGACGCCCGGCGCCTTGGCCAGCAGTTCCTTGGCGCGCTCCACCGAAATCGGTTCCGCGAATTCGGCATTGATCGACAGCGAGTGGCCGGTGAAGACCGGGACACGCACGCAAGTGCCGCTCACGAGCAGTTCGGGCAGGCCGAGGATCTTGCGGCTCTCGTTGCGCAGCTTCTGATCCTCGTCGGTCTCGCCCGAACCGTCGTCGACGAGCGCGCCCGCGAGCGGGATCACGTCGAAAGCGATCGGCGCGACGTACTTGTTCGGCGCGGGGAACTGCACCGAACTGCCGTCGTGCACCAGCTTTTCGGCGTCGCCGACCACGGCGCGCACCTGGGAAGCCAGCTCCTCGACCCCGGCGAGCCCGCTGCCGGAAACCGCCTGGTAGCTGGAAACGATCAGGCGCTGCAGCCCTGCCACATCATGTAGCGGCTTGAGCACCGGCATCGCCGCCATGGTCGTGCAGTTCGGGTTGGCAATGATGCCCTTGACCAGATTGCGCGTCTGCTCCGGGTTCACCTCGCTGACGACCAGCGGGACCTCGGGATCCTTGCGCCAGGCCGACGAATTATCGATGACCGTGACCCCGGCCGCCGCGAAACGCGGCGCCTGCACGCGCGACATAGTCGCCCCCGCGGAGAACAGTGCGATATCGAGACCGGAGGGATCGGCAGTCTCGGTGTCCTCGACGACGATCTCGCCGCCGCGCCACGGCAGCGTCTTGCCCGCCGAGCGCGATGAGGCGAAGAACCGGATCTCGTCGGCCGGGAAGTTACGCTCCTCCAGCAGTTTTCGCATGACAGCGCCGACCTGACCGGTCGCGCCGACGACGCCTACCCGAACTCCCATGGCTTATCGCCCCGTTCCCGCATGGACCACGGCGACCTCGTCGCCGCCGAGATCGAAGGCCCGGTGCAGCACCTTGACGGCCTCGTCCAGTTCGCTATCCCGGACCAGCACCGAGATCCGGATTTCCGAGGTGGAGATCAGGTCGATGTTCACGCCCGCGTGCGCCAGCGCCTCACAGAAGGTAGCCGTCACGCCGGGGTGGCTCTTCATGCCCGCGCCGACCAGCGACACCTTGCCGATGTGGTCGTCGTACAGCACCTGGGAGAAGCCGATTTCGTCCTGACGCTTGGTCAGCATCTCCACCGCACGCGCACCGTCGGTCTTCGGCAGGGTGAAGGTGATGTCGGTCTTGCCCGTATCGATCTTGGAAATGTTCTGCAACACCATGTCGATGTTGATCTCGGCATCGGCGATGGCCCGGAAGACCTTGGCCGCGTAGCCCGGTTCGTCCGGCAGTCCGACCACTGTCACCTTGGCCTCGCTGCGGTCGTGCGCGACGCCCGTGAGGATTGCTTTCTCCAAGGGGATGTCCTCCATCGATCCGTAAACGTAGGTGCCCGGCTTGTCGGTGTAGGACGAGCGCACATGCACGGGAACGTTGTAGCGGCGCGCGTATTCCACGCAGCGCAGCATCAGCACTTTGGCGCCGCAGGCCGCGAGCTCCAGCATCTCCTCGTAGGAGACCTGCTCGAGCTGCTGGGCGTCCGGCACGATCCGCGGGTCGGCAGTGAAGACGCCGTCCACATCGGTGTAGATCTCGCAGACGTCGGCCTCCAGCGCCGCGGCAAGTGCGACCGCGGTGGTGTCGGAGCCGCCGCGGCCGAGCGTGGTGACGTCCTTGCTGTCCTGGCTGACGCCCTGGAAGCCCGCGACGAGCACGACGAGCCCTTCGTCGAGAGCGCTGCGCAGCCGACTCGGGGTGACGTCGATGATTTTGGCGTTGCCGTGCGCGCCGGTGGTGATCACGCCGGCCTGCGAGCCGGTGAACGAGCGCGCCTCGGCGCCGAGCGAATGGATGGCCATGGCAACGAGCGCGTTGGAGATCCGCTCACCGGAGGTGAGCAGCATGTCCATTTCGCGGGCCGGCGGCGCGGGCGCCACCTGCTGCGCCAGGTCCAGCAGTTCGTCGGTGGTGTCACCCATCGCCGAGCAGACGACCACCACATCGTGGCCCTGCTTCTTCGTCTCCACGATCCGTTCAGCGACGCGCCGGATGCGCTCGGCGGTTGCTACCGAGGATCCTCCGTACTTCTGAACTACGAGAGCCACGACAGGGTCCTCCAAGATCGACAATCAGCTGCTAACAGCCACCAAGACTACCGACTCGGGTCCAGTGGATTTGTCGGTACCTCCTCAGCTCACGAGGATCGAAGGGGCCATTCGCGAATCGAACTCGGCCGAAAGGGTTTCCAGCAACCAGCGATACTTGGTGTTCTCCGAACGCCGCGATCAGCCACTCGCCGTCCCGCCGAACGAACACGGTCGTCTGGACTTTGGTGTTGCGGCGGTTGCGTCGCTTGCGGCCCTTCACACTGCGCCTTTGCCGTGCACGACCACCACATCCGGCATGTGTGGGCGCCGAGGAATGTGACGTAGTCCGCATCCGGAGGCGAATGCTTCGGCGTCGCGGCTGCGCGCCGAGTGCACCGGTACGGCGAGTCCGGTTGAGCGACACCGCGGCTACCCGCACGATGGAAACCATGAAGAGCACGGTGTTCGAGGTGGCAACGGGGCACAGCGAAGTCGTCTACGACATCACGCCGCAGTGCGCGCAGTTCGCACGGGAGGCCGGCGGCGACGGTCTGCTGCACGTCTTCGTGCCGCATGCCACCGCGGGAATCGCGGTGCTCGAACTCGGCGCGGGCAGCGATAGCGACCTGCTCGCCGCATTGCGCGACCTGCTACCCGCCGACGACCGCTGGCGGCATGCGCACGGATCCCGCGGCCACGGCCGCTCCCACGTCATGCCTGCGCTGATCCCGCCCTACGCCACCATCCCGGTCATCGGCGGCGCGCTGACGCTGGGCACCTGGCAGTCGATCGCCCTCATCGATCTCAATGTCGACAATCCGGACCGCCAGGTGCGCCTGTCCTTCCTCACCAGCGCCTGAGCTCAGGAGCGCAATTCGCGACCCACGCTTCCCGATCGTGCCGCCGTCGGCCGATCAGGCCCGGCGCAGCCATGTGACCTGTGTTCCATTGGTGCTGACCGTGCGACGCCGCGTCGGCGTGAACAGCGTCGGACGGAACTCGCCCGCGAAGGCAGGTGTGCCGGTACCCGCCACCACCGGATAGCCCTTGATGACGAGCTCATCGAGCTCGTCGAGCAGGGCAGCCGCGAATTTGCCGCCGCCCGCGAGCCAGATGTCCATGCCGTCCTCCTGCTTCAGCGCGCGGACCAGGCCGATCGGGTCGCTCTCGACCAGTTCCACCGCCGGGTCGTCGATCCGACCCAGCGTGCTCGACACCACGTACTGCCGCATGTGGGCGTACGGGCTGGTCACGCCGATGGCAAGGCCGGGCTCGTAGGTGCCGCGACCCATCACCAGGGTGTCGAACTTGCGATTGGGTTCATCCACAGCCAACCCCAGATGCGGGCGCGCATGGGTGGGCAGGGTCTCGGGATACTCGGTGCGAATCCAGCTCAGCATGTCTTCCGGCACTGGGAGGAAATCGATCTCACCATTCGGGCCCGCGATGTAACCGTCGAGGGACATCCCGACGAAGTAGACCAGTTTTCGCATATCGGTACCGCTTTCCGTGGAGCAGTCGGGGTTGTCGTCAGGCCCTGGTGAACCAGGTGACCTGCGCACCGTTGCCGAATTCCTTGCGCTGCGTCGGCGCGAACAGTGTCGGGCGGAACTCGCCTGCGAAGACCGGTATGCCGCCACCCGCGACGACCGGGTAGCTCTTGATGATCAATTCATCGAGCTCGTCGAGCAGCTGCGCGGCGAGCTTGCCGCCGCCGCAGAGCCAGATATCGCCGCCTTCTTCCTTCTTCAACCGCTGCACGAGGCCGACCGGGTCGCTCTCGACCAGCTCTACCTTCGGGTCATCGATTCGGCCGAGCGTGCTGGAAACGACGTATTGCTTCATGTGTGCGTAAGGGCTGGTCGCACCGGCGGCCAGGCCCGGTTCATAGGAGCCGCGACCCATCAGCACCGCATCACAACGCGTGCCGGGTTCGTCGAGCGCCATGTCGAAGTGTGAGCGCGCAAAGGTGGGGACGAACTCCGGGTACCGCTGGTTGATCCAGGCCGCCATCTCGGCGTCGAACGGGTAGAAGTCGTACTCGCCCGCCGGACCCGCGATGTATCCGTCGAGAGAAACCGCGACGTAGTAAACAAGCTTTCGCATACCCAAACCGCCTCATACGTTGTACTCTGCCTGAAGTGATTTCGTGAATGTAGTACTACAGATGGAGTGGTGTCAAGTGCGGACCAACCCGGAACGACGGCAAGCGTTGATCGATGCGGCCATCGAGGTGCTCGCGCAGGAAGGCGCACGTGGGCTGACCTTCCGCGCGGTGGACAAGGAAGCGGGAGTGCCCGCAGGGACGGCATCGAACTACTTCGCCAACCGCGACGACCTGCTGACCCAGGTCGGTAGCCGGTTCTACGAGCGGCTACAGCCGAGCGAGGCGACCATGACCAAGCTGACAGAGGGGCCGCGGACCCGCGCGAACATCACCGAGCTCATGCGGGAGGTCGTTGCACGCATCGAGGCGTTCCGCACCGGCTACCTAGCCCTGCTCGAGCTTCGACTGGAGGCCACCAGACGGCCGGAACTGCGCACCGTACTCACCGAACGGGTGCGCGCAGACATCGACTTGAACGTGCGCAACCACCTCGACTCCGGGTTGCCCGGCGATGAGAAATCGGTGCTGCTGCTCTATTTGGCACTGAACTGGCTGATCGTGGACCGGCTCACGCTGCCGGAAGTATTCACCGAGGAACAGAGCCAAGAACTGATCGAGGCCGCGGTCGAAAGGATCATCGGGGGCCGGGACTGACATCGGCGCTTGTGACGCGCATCACTTGCATTCGATAATGGAGCAATGATGGCGAATGTCGGAGACCAACTGCTGGTACACGGGCACGTTGTGGGCCAAGGTGACCGCCACGGCGAGATCATCGAAGTCCGCGGACCCGAAGGCGGACCGCCCTACCTGGTGCGTTTCACCGACGGGCACGAGTCGCTCGTCTATCCGGGACCGGACGCGGTGATCGAGTCGAAGTAGCAGGCCCGAACACCCGCGGCCTGGCCGGATAGCGATCGGCCATGCCCCGTCACCCCGCGCACCGATCCCCCGATGACAAATCGGCTGGACCGACGAATTCGTCTTTCGGCGCCACCGCGAATTCGGAATTCGTTCGCCGCGTTGGTGATCGGTCGACATCGGCGTGATGCGCGATACCTCGGCGACCCGAGGTGGTCTCAGCCACTGACCACACAGTTGACGACGGTATGTGTCGCTGGGCACAATCGCCGATGTAAATGGGCGGGGGCGGAGGTATGGATGCGCACAAAAACCGATATCCGATTCGTCGTCGATGCCGACCCTGATCAGGTGATGGATGCTCTGGCCGCGGTCGAATCGCTTCCCGAATGGTCGAACTCCTACCTCGATGCACGCGTCGCTTCCCGGGATGACCAGGGTCGGCCGCGACGGGTGTTCGTCAAGGCGGAATTGATCGGCGGCTCGGATCTACAGGTCCTGGAATACGACTGGACCGACAGCCGGTCCGCGTGGGAGGTCACCGACAGCACGCGCGGCGTGAAGGGCGGGGGCTGGTTCGAAATCTCCGATGGCAAGGAGGGCACCGACGTCTGGTATCACGTCGAGCTGTATCTGCCGATTCCGGTTCCCGGGCTCCTTGTCAGTCGCACGCTGCGGCGTTCGAATGAGGAGGTGGTGGCGAACTTCATCGATTTCGCCGAGCGATTTTCGGAGACCGAAACGATCGAGGCCGGGTAGCCAGTAGCCTGCTCGCAGCGGATCCGGCGCGCACCTGTCGCACAGAGGTGCGAATATGGGCATCATGATCGGTTCCACAAGGATTCGGCTGCGGCAGGTTTCCGAAGGTGATTCGGTAACTCAGCTCGAGTTGTTCTTCGACCTCGTTCTCGTCTTCGCCTTCACCATGGTGACCGGCCTGGCCGCCGAGGAGACCAGCGCCAAGAACCTGCTGCGCGCGACGCTGGTGCTCGCGGTGATGTGGTGGGTATGGATCGCGTACTCCTGGCTCGGCAATGTCCTGCGCGCCGACGAGGGCATCACCCGGATAGCCATGTTCGTCGCCATGGGCGGGGTGTTCCTGGCGGCGCTCACCATTCCCGAGGCGTTCCGCGATCTGGAGGGCGGCTGGTACGGCCCACTGATTTTCGCGATCGCGTACCTGGTCGTGCGGCTGGTGCACCTGGTCATGTTCCGGCTGGCCAGCGCGGAAGATCCGCAATTGCGCAGGCAGGCGATGAAATGGGGGGCAGGTTCGATCACGATCGGCACCACCCTGTTGGTGATTGCCGCGACGACCTCGGGCACCCTGCAGATCGGACTGTGGATTGCCGCGATCGTGGGCGACATGCTGTGGACATTCCTGGCAGGTGAGGACTGGCGGGTGAATTCGGCCAGTCACTTTTCCGAGCGATACGGGCTGATCATCATCGTGGCGCTCGGCGAATCGATCGTCTCCATCGGTATCGGCGTGGCCGGGCTGCCCATCTCGTGGCCGATCGCGGTCGGCGCCCTACTCGGCCTCGGTATCTCGGGGCTGCTGTGGTGGGCATATTTCGACGTCGCCGCGCTGTCGGTGGAACACGCGCTCGCCGAGGCCGAGGGCGAACGCCAGATCAAGATCGCCCGAAATTGCTACACGTTCTGGCATTTCCCGATGATCGTGGGAATCATCGCGTTGTCGCTCGGTTTGAAGAAAGTCCTCTACTACGTGGGCGACGCATCGCACCACACCCTGAAGGACGCGTTGTACGGAGTCCCGCTGTTCTGCCTGTACGGCGGCGTGGTGCTGTATCTGCTCGCACTCGTCGGGTTCAAGCACTATGCGACGGGCAAGGTCACGGTCGTGCGTGTGGTGGCCGCGGTGGCGCTGCTCGCGCTGATCCCACTGGCGGCTGCCTTGCCCGCCCTCGCGTCGCTGTCGATCCTGTGCGCGGTGCTCGTTGTGCTGATCCTCTGGGAGACAACCAGGTACGCGCAGCCGCGCGACGAGATCAGGCACGCGGTACACGACTGAGGTGGTGGCGCACCGACGCCTCGGGGTGTGACGGGCCGTAGGCGGACGGCTCGACGCGCACGCCGTTGTGTACGGCCGTCCTGATCTGGTCGATGTTCTCGCGCAGCATGTCCGAGACCAGCTCGTCGGTCCGCGGATCCTCCAGTACCTGGAACACGATTCGGAATGTGGTGTCGGCGATCAGCCGGATGATGTCGTCGTGGAACGGAATGTAGCGGACCCGCCCGGCCTGCGGGTCCTTCTTGATGAGCTCCAGGATCATCTCGTCCATTTCGACGCGGTTCTCCTGCAACGCCGCCGCGATATTGCGGGTGTAGTGACCTGAACGCAGCACATGCCCGACCTCGTCGAGGACGGCGATGGTCATCGGCCGTTTGATGACGTCGACGATTGTCTTCACGAACCGGTTCACCACCGCGGCGGTTACCCGATCGCCGAGTGCCCGGTCCGCGACGCGACCGACGCGGACCGCGATCACCACGATCCGCAGCAACCGGAACCCGCGGACGAACGGGCTGGTCACCGGGATCATGCCCAGCACCTCGTACCAATAGATAAATGGGTAGGTCCACGGCCAACCCGCCCGACGCCAGCGCCACAGGAACTCCGCGGCGAAAATCGCACACACCGAGTAGTCGATGATCACGATCACCCGGTAGGTATGTGCCGCGACCGGGAAAAAGGTGACCCAGGCGACCAGCACCACGGAGACGACGGCAAGCGCCAGCATCACCAGGTCGCTCCATAAGGCGGGCGGCTTGCGAAAGAAGCGGTCCGGCTCCGGCGCTTCGTCGATACCCGAGACGGTGGTCGGAGCTGCCACGTGAGGAATCCCTTCGACGCCGAACGATCCCGGCCGAGAGTAATCGGCCGCCGCCGAGCGCACTCCCCACACGTGCAACGGCTTGATCACCTTCTCGGTGCAGACCCGCCGATGGCAGCGGCTATTTCCCGGCGCGCACGATCGCTTCGATGTTCCGCTCGGCCAGCGCGGCGATGGTGAGCGACGGGTTGACCGTTGCGGTGCTGCCGGGAATGGCGGCGCCATCCATCACGTACAGGCCGGGGTGGCCGTGCACCCGGCCGTTGCGGTCGGTGGCCAGGCCGAGCACCGCGCCGCCCAGCGGGTGGGCGGTGAAATTCGCGTTCGCGTCGTACCCGAGGGCGCCGAATTGGACCAGCGCATTGGATCGTTCGGCGATGCGCTGGTCGACCGCGCGGGCGGCGGCCGCCGTCTCGTCCCGGTTCCGGGTCGGCCAGGACAGCCCGACGCGGTTGCTCGCCCGGTCGTATCCGAATCGAGCCCGCGTCGGATCGAGCACCATGCCGAGCGAGGCCAGCGCGCCGGTCTCGAACGGAATGCCGGGGACGTACCAACTTTCGAGGGTCAGCGGCACCGCCGATTCGTCGAGGATCCGGCTGACGCTCGGTACCGCCTGACCGAGTCCTGCCAGTTCGCTTGCGCCACGGGCGAGCACAACGTCGCCGTTGCTGCCCCAGCCGTCGCCGATGTGTTCGTTGAGATTCGGCAGTGTCCCGGTGGCCTGAGCCCGAACCAGCAGTTCCGAGGTGCCGATGGAGCCGGCGCCGAGGAACAGCCGATCACAGGTGAGGGTGCGGGTGCCGAGCACTTCGCCGGTCGGCGCGAGTTTGGCGACGATGACCGAATACCGGCCGCCCGACTCCTGCGCGATGGCCTCGACCCGGTGGCCCGGAAACACCGCGGACTTGCCGGTACCCTGCGCGTACCGCAGGTAGTTCTGATTGAGGTCGAACTTCGCGCCGTTGGAGTTGCCGAGGTTGCTACGGGCCGCGATAGCCGACGGGCGGGTGCCGCCTGCGAGTTCGCCGCGCAGGATGTCCCAGTTGAAAATCGAGTCGTTGGGTATCGGCTGGTAGCCGGCCCTGCGCACCTGGTCGTCCCAGGCGCGGGAGTGGGTGAAGGGCGCCGAGCCGTACAGGTCCGCGGGAACCGGGTTGAGCCGCAACATCTCTCGCACCCGCGGGTAGTAAATGCGGTCCATTTCGCCGTAGTCGACGGTGCCACCGAAGACATGGTCGAAGAACCGGCGTTCGGGTGCGACCATCGCGCCGGTGAAGATCACCGAACCGCCACCGACGGCCGCCGCCCGCCACACATCGATGCCCGGGTACTCGGTGCAGTCGAGCACGCCGCCGAATCTGGCGAACTGCATCGGCACCTTGGTGACACCGGTGAAGGTGTTGCGATGCCAGAAGCCGCGACCGTCCGGCAGGTCGTCGTTGGTGAAGATCTCCCGCCACGGATCGTTCGGCCAGCGCGAGCCGCGCTCCAGCACCGTGTTCGCGATCCCGGCTTCGGCAAGGCGCAATGCGGTGACCGCAGCCCCGAAACCGGATCCGATCACGATTGCGGGCGAGTGTGCAGGCGGATCAGGAAGTGGCGCAAAGATTTCCGGCACCCAGGTGCGGAACAACCCATGCCAGACCGGATCCGCCACAGCAGTCCCGACGTTCAGCGCCGTGCCCCCGGCACCCAGCAACGCAGCAGCACCAGCCGCCCTGAAAAAGGCACGTCTCTGCACCCAGGCCACCTCCCTCATCACGCATGGCCGAGCGCAGATTACACGGCAAATGGCCGTCGCGTCATCCGCCGAACGGCGCCCGATCGGCAGTGCAGGAGGCGGTGGGATCCGGGAGTCGCAGGTCGATCAGATAGCGCTCCTGTAGCCGGCGGGGGCAGTCGCCGGCCGGCTCGTGCCCGTAACCGTCGACGACGACCAGCCGCGCATTGCCGAGCTCCTGTTGTGCGCGCTTCGCGAACGCCAGCGGGGTCACCGGGTCGAAACGATTGTTGAACAGCAGGGCAGGAACCTCCGAGCGCAATGTCCACGGGCCGGTATACCGCTGCGGATAGCCGTTTTGTGGTGTGGGCCACGAGGCGCACGGCTGCCGCAGGTACAGCCAGAACGCGGCGTAAGTCGGTGCGTTGCCGGAGAATTCGCGCGCCAGCTCGGGCCACTGGTCCGGTCGTTCGGGAAAGTTGCTGTCCGCACAGGTGATCGCGGTGAAGGAGTCGAGGAAATTCAACGAGAGAGGTTCTGCGGCAAGAATTTTCCGCACGATGCCGGGATTGCCGTCGGCACCGCGTTCCAGTTCGGCAAGCAGCTCGGCAAGCGCGGACCAGCCCTGCTGCGAGTCGTAGAGCAACATCGCCTGCGCCTGGACGACTTCGCCATAGCTCACCTGCACCGCGGTCTCGCCGCGCCCGACCTCGACGGGGCCCTGCCGCAACCGGTCCAGCAGGGCGCGATCGCGGGCCCGCGCATCCTCGCCGGCGAACGCGCACTTCGGCTGGCCGGCCTGGGTGCACAACCGGACGAACTCGCCGAACACTTCCTCGGTGCCGATCGCGGTGTCGGCGACCGCGGCGCCCGCGTTGTTCGTGTACGCGTCCGGATCGATCATCGCGGCGAGTTGCAGTGCGCGGACGTGGTGCCCGAACAGCGCGCCGTAGACCTCGCCGAGATAGCTCGCATAGGAGGCGCCCGTATAGGTGAGCTTCGCGTCGCCGACCGCGCGGCGCAGCAGGTCGAGGTCGCGCGCGGCGTCGACGGTGGTGAGATGCGGCAGCAGCGCGGCGCTGTGGGCCGCGCAACCCGCCGCCAGCTCGCGACTGCCACGCTCGGCGGCGCGCTCCTGCTCGGCATTGCCGGGCGGCTGCGGGGAATTCGCCCAGAATCGTTGCTGCGCTTCGGGATCGGCGAAGCAGCGCACCTGTGAGCTGCGTCCCACCCCGCGCTGATCGAAGATGATCACATCGAATCGACGACTCACCTCGCCGGGGAAGAGTTCGCCGAGGGCTGCCCGGTCGAATCCCGATCCCCCCGGCCCACCGGCCGCGGTGAACAGCGTGCCGATGCGACCGACCGGGTCGCCCGCGGGCTGGCGGAGGACCGCGAGCGGGATGGTCGCCCCATTCGGTTGCGCATAGTCGAGCGGAACGGCCGCGACAGCACACTGGTACCTGCTCGATTCGGGCTCCGCACACGGCGTCCAGTCCAGGCGCGGCGTCGGCGCGGCATCGGCCTGCGCGACCAGTTCGGCCGCTCTCGACTGCTGCTGCTTCGACTCCCGCTCGGCCGACGCACCACAGCCGCCCAACGCGGGCATCAGCGCGATCAACACACCGAAAACGGCGATCCTCGACTTACCCACAGCGCTCATCCTGTGCCCACACCATGCCCGCGTCGTCCTCCTTTGTGAGGTCAGGTCAGGCGGTTACCACTCGCCTCGGCCTGGTCACCAGTTCGCCGCCGCAGTTCGGACACACGCCGTCGATAGCCCGACTGCACGGTTCGCAGAACGTGCACTCGTACGAACAGATTCGGGCCGGACCGTCCGCGGTCAAGCCGACATTGCAGCGCTCGCACACCGTGCGCATCTCGAGTGCCATGCTGCTACCTCCATCGTCACGTCCCACGGTAGATCTTTGTGTCCGGACCTATGCCATCAACAGCCGGACGACCGCGATGATCCCGACGACGACGATCACCCCGCGCAGCACGTTCGGCGGCAAGCGCCTGCCCATCTTGGCGCCGAGCTGTCCGCCGATGACCGAGCCGACCGCGATGAGCGCGACCACTCGCCAATCGACATCGGCGACCATCGTGAACACGACCGCGGACACGGCGTTCACCAGCAGTCCGAGCACATTCTTGACCCCGTTCAGGCGCTGGATGTCCTCGTGCACGAACACTCCGAGCAATCCGATCAACAGCACACCCTGGGCCGCGCCGAAGTAGCCGCCGTAAATGCCCGCGGCGAAAACCGCGACGAACAAGATCAAGCCGCCGTGCTCGGGTTCCGGGCCGGTGTCGGTCTCCCTGCGCTGCTTCACCCAGCGCGCCAACCTCGGCTGCACCACGACGAGCACCAGCGCGGCGATGATCAGCACCGGCACGATCGCCTTGAATGCCGATGCGGGGAGCGTCAGCAGCAGCACCGCGCCGGTGGTGCCGCCCAACAGCGACGCGGTGCCCAGCCGCAGCAGCCTGGCCCGCTGGCCTTCGAGCTCGCGCCGATACCCGATCGCGCCGCTGATCCCCCCTGGGACCAGGCCGATCGTGTTCGACACGTTTGCCGTCACCGGCGGCAATCCGAATGCCAGCAGCACCGGGAAGGTGATCAGAGTGCCCGATCCCACGATGGCGTTGATGCCGCCCGCCGCGATGCCCGCGCCGAAAACGGCCAGTTGTTCCAGCCAAGTCATAAGAACAGTTCCTTCGACGTCCCGTCGGACCGAGTCCGTACAAGCGTGTGTATGCCCGGTCGGAACGCTATCGGCAACATCGGATGACCGGATGACAGGACCGGGCTTTCGGGCCCGCATCGCGACACGGTAAACTCCCGGACATCATGCAGCGGGCACTTCTTCTCAGCCGCCGCGACGGGGTCTGATCGGACCGGCCTCCCGTCGCGGGGTTCTGCCGCGCCGGTCGACCCGTATATATGGGATCCACCACACCCACTCGGAGAAACCGTATGTCCACCGCTGATGTCTTCGTATCCGGCTCGCGCACCATCGCCTCGCCGTCGAAGCCCGCCCCGGCCGACCAGCCCGGCTGGAACACCCAGAAGAACTCCTCGATGCCGACCTTCCGGTACCGGCCCTTCGCCGAGGAGGTCGAGCCGATCGCGGTGCCCGACCGCACCTGGCCGGACAAGATCATCGATCGCGCGCCCGGCTGGTGTGCCGTCGACCTGCGCGACGGCAACCAGGCGCTCATCGACCCGATGAGCCCCGCCCGCAAGCGCCGCATGTTCGACCTGCTGGTGCGGATGGGCTACAAGGAGATCGAGGTCGGCTTCCCTTCGGCGAGCCAGACGGACTTCGACTTCGTTCGCGAGATCATCGAAGACGGTGCGATCCCCGACGACGTCACCATCCAGGTGCTGACCCAGTGCCGTGCCGAGCTGATCGAGCGCACCTTCGAGGCGTGCGCGGGCGCGGCGAACGTGATCGTGCACTTCTACAACTCGACCTCGGTCCTGCAGCGGCGTGTGGTGTTCCGTGCAGACCAGGCCGCGGTGCAGAAGATCGCCACCGATGCCGCGAAGCTGTGCCTGGAGATCGAGCAGCAGTACCCGGACACCAACTGGCGCTACGAGTACAGCCCCGAGTCCTACACCGGCACCGAGCTGTCCTACGCCAAGGAAGTCTGCGACGCGGTCACCGAGATCATCGCGCCGACCCCGGCCAAGCCGATGATCATCAACTTGCCCGCGACCGTCGAGATGA
Organism: Nocardia sp. CWNU-33; assembly: GCF_046764895.1. Lineage (NCBI taxonomy): Bacteria > Bacillati > Actinomycetota > Actinomycetes > Mycobacteriales > Nocardiaceae > Nocardia > Nocardia sp. CWNU-33. The sequence continues at coordinate 135,526 of NZ_JBKOQN010000010.1, forward strand.
CGACCCCGAACGTCTACGCCGACTCGATCGAGTGGATGAGCCGCAACCTGGCCCGCCGCGACTCGATCGTGCTGTCGCTGCACCCGCACAATGACCGCGGCACCGCGGTCGCCGCCGCCGAGCTGGGCTACCAGGCCGGCGCGGACCGCATCGAGGGCTGCCTGTTCGGCAACGGCGAGCGCACCGGCAACGTCTGCCTGGTCACCTTGGGGATGAACCTGTTCTCGCGCGGCGTGGACCCGCAGATCAACTTCTCCAACATCGACGAGATCCGTCGCACCGTCGAGTACTGCAACCAGCTGCCGGTGCATGAGCGCCACCCGTACGGTGGCGACCTGGTGTACACCGCGTTCTCCGGCAGTCACCAGGACGCCATCAACAAGGGCCTGGACGCGATGAAGGCCACGGCCGACGCGGCCGACTCCGACGTGGACGACATCGTCTGGGAGGTCCCGTATCTGCCGATCGACCCGAAGGACGTCGGCCGCACCTACGAGGCCGTCATCCGAGTCAACTCGCAGTCGGGCAAGGGCGGCGTCGCCTACATCATGAAGACCGATCACGGACTGGTGCTGCCGCGACGGCTGCAGATCGAGTTCTCCCAGGCGGTGCAGAAGATCACCGACGGCGAGGGCGGCGAGGTCACCCCGAAGGAGATGTGGGACGTCTTCTCCGAGGAGTACCTGAGCCCGATCCTGCCGCTGGAGCGGATGCGGCAGAAGGTGACCGCGTCGGAAACCGATGGCGGCGTCGATGCCATTTCCGCGATCGTCAAGCTCGACGGCGTCGAGCAGGAGATCAACGGCAACGGCAACGGGCCGCTCGCCGCGTTCGTGGACGCGCTGGCAACCATCGGTTACGACGTGCGCGTGCTGGATTATTCGGAGCACGCGATGTCCGCCGGCGATGACGCGCAAGCCGCCGCTTACGTGGAGTGCGCGATCGGCGACAAGGTGGTCTGGGGTGTCGGTATCGCCACGTCGATCACCACCGCGTCGCTGCGCGCGGTGGTCTCCGCGGTGAACCGGGCCCACTGATCTCGGTCGACGAGTACGGTAGGAGCCGGACGTCCTGGTGCGCGACATAGTCGCCGACCGGGGCGTCCGTCTCTCGATCCTGTTGGCAGAGACCGACAATCGGGCCACAATCAGTGGCGTGTCTGCCTGGCGCGTCCGCTGTCAGCACTGCGGGGCGGGTCACCGAACCCCGTGCTAGCGTTGGTTCGCACTCAAGCGCCGAGCTCTCTGCTCGAATTCCCGAGCAGATGGGGGAACTGTGACTACAAACGACCACAACCCGACTTCTCCGCCCTGGCTGCAGAGTCATTCGGTAGATACGGCCGAGGTCACCACCGAAGCCGACGGACACCACGCAGCGCCTGACGAGGGGGGCGAACCGTCGGCCGCCGAGGTCACGCCCGAGCTGTCCGGCGACGCCGAAGCGCAAGAATCCACAACGGATTCGGCGGACCTGCCCGCTGCCGAGCTACCGGACGCGCCCGCGCCGCCGGAACCGGAGCCGCAGTTCGCTGCTTTCCCCCCTGGTGCGGGTCCAATGGATCAGACCACCTCGTATGCACAGGCCGCGCCGCAGCAGTCCTATGGTCCGCCCGACGGATTCGCACCGCCCGGTGCACAGGAACCGTTTGCGCCGCAGCAGTCCTACGGTCCGCCCGGTGCGCAGGAACCGTTCGCGCCGCAGCAGTCCTACGGTCCGCCAGACGGATTCGCACCGCCCGCGCTGTACAACACCGGGCAGTTCCCGCAGCCGATTCCGCACGCAGAGTCCTACCAGCCCGGGCCGTATCAGCCGGGCCCCTATCAGCCCGGTGGGCCGGCCGGTCCGACCGAGAGCGGCAGCCATCCGGTGCAACCCGCGCCCGAGCAGCAGAACTACAGCGAGTACCGGCAGGAGATCGGTCCCGACGGGCTCGTCCGGCGCGTGCCGCAGGATCAGCCGCAGGCCGATCAGAGCAGCGGGCCGATCTACAGCTGGGCGCCGCCACCCCCGCCGATGCAGCCGCCCGCGCCGCCGCAGCAGCAGATGTACCAGCAGCCCGGCCCGCCCATGGGTCAGCCGCCTCTCGGGCAGCCCGGACCCGGACCGATGGGCGGCCAAGTGCCGCCTCCCGGCTGGCAGGGCGAACACAATCCCCATCAGCCGCAGCAGCCCTTTCAGCCGCAGCACATGCCGCAGCCGGGACAGCCCGGGCATTCGGTCAACGACCTGAACCTGCTCAAGCGCGCACGTAAGGCGCCGCGCAGCGGCTGGCGCCGGGCTGTGCACAAGGCCACCGGCGGTGTGGTCAATCCCGGCGAATCCGCGGCCGACGTGGTCTACCGCGATCTTGTGGACCGGGTGAATCAACCGGTGCGCGGTGACTACCGGATTGCGATCCTCTCGCTCAAAGGCGGCGTCGGCAAGACCACGACCACGGTCGGGCTCGGATCGACGTTCTCGACGCTGCGCGGTGATCGCGTGATCGCGATCGACGCCAACCCCGACCTCGGCACGCTCGGCCACCGAGTGCCACGCCAGACCCGATCCACCGTGCGCAACCTGCTCGAAGACGAGCACATCACCAGGTACTCGGATGTCCGCGCGCACACCTCGCAGGCGCCGAGCCGGCTGGAAGTGCTTGCCAGCGAACAGGACCCGGCGGTCTCGGAGGCCTTCAGCGAGGCCGACTACCGCCAGGCCATCGGCATTCTGCAGTCGTTCTACAACATCATCCTCACCGACTGCGGCACCGGCCTGATGCACTCGGCGATGGCAGGCGTGCTGGACATGGCCAGTTCGCTGGTGCTTGTCACCTCGCCCGCCATCGACGGCGCGCGTAGCGCATCGGCCACGCTGGACTGGCTGGACCACCACGGGTACGGCAAGCTCGTCGAGCGCACCGTCGTGGTGGTCAACGCATCGCGCCGCGGCGCCTCGACGGTCGACCTCGACCAGCTGCGCAAGCTGTTCCTCGACCGCACCCGCGCGGTGCAGGTGGTGCCCTTCGACGACCATCTCGCGGAGGGCGCGGAAATCGACCTGGAATTGGTGAGCAAGCCGACCCGGCGCGCACTGCTGGAGCTTGCCGCCATGGTGGCCGACGATTTCGGTTACATCGGTTCACAGCAGTACCGAGGCGGCCCGCCCGGACGGTACTAATAGTTCGAAACCTCAGCGGCCCGGCGCTTTTGCGCCGGGCCGCGCTGTTTGTCGCGGCACTATTCGGCAGTCACCCGACGGGCCGCGGATTCGAAGGCCGCCAGCACGGCGGCGATGGCGGGACGCTGCTCGGCGTGCGGGCGGGTGGCCAGTTCGTAGAGGCGGGCGGCGCGTACGCCGGACAGGCGCAGCACCGCGAGATCGGGATGGGCTACCGCGAAGCGAGGCATGAGCGCCACCGCGTAGTCCGCGGCAACGAGGGTCTCGATTACCCGGAAATCGTTGAGGCGCTGCGCAATACGTGGCTCGACACCGGTCATGGTCGCGATCGAGCGAAGCACGTCGTCGACGGGGAAGCCGCCGCGCACACTCAGCCAGGTCTCATCGGCGAGCTCGGCGGGGGTCACCTCGGTGCGGCCGGCGAGCGGATGTGTCGGCGCGACAACGACATCGGTGGGTTCCCGCATGAGCACCCTGGTGGTGACCCGTGGACCGGCGATCGAGGAGGCGCGCTCGTCCCGATGAGTGAGGACGATGTCGTAGTCCGCGAGCAGGCGCGGCACCTCGGATGGCGGCAGGTCTACGTCACCGGCCACGACCTCGACGCCGCTGTCGGCCATCGCGGGCAGCACGTACGGCAGCAGCAGTGCGGCACCCGACGGGAACAGCGCCACCCGGACCCGCCCGCGCGGCGAGCCCCGATAATGCGCCATCTCGGCAACGGCCCGGTCCATGGCTGCCAGCACCTCGTCGGCGCGCAGCACGAGGGCCTGCCCCGCGTCGGTGAGCCGAACCCGGCGGCCGTCGGGCTCGAGCAGTGCGACACCGGCCTCCTTGGCCAGCACCTTCAGCTGCTGCGACACCGCGGAGGGTGTCATCGACAGCGCGGTCGCGACGGCCGCGATGGTGCCGCGGTCCGCGAATTCGCGCAACACCCGCAGGCGTTCGACAGTCATGGGCGGCCCTGCCGATGCGCCGTCCGGAGTAACCATTCAGTAATGCTACATAAATAGTGCATATTAATTCGATTGTTCTTATGAGTCGAGCTGTTCACGATAGAAAGCGTGACCAACCGTGACCGCCTGCTCGGCCTTACCGTCGTCCTGCTCTGGGGGCTGAACTTCATCGCCATCCGGGTCGGGCTCGACCACTTTCCGCCCTTCTTTTTCGCCGCACTGCGCTTCGCGGTGATCGCGGTGCCGGTCGTGTTCTGCATTCCGCGCCCGAAGGTGCCGCTGCGCTGGTTGCTGTTGTACGGCACCGGATTCGGCATCTTGCAGTTCGCGTTCCTGTTCACCGCGATGCGAGCCGGAATGCCGACGGGGCTTGCCTCACTGGTGCTGCAATCCTCGGCGCCGTTCACCGTCGTCCTCGGTGCGCTGTTCCTGCGGGAGCGGCTGCGGCCGATCCAACTGCTCGGCATCGCCGTCGCGGTAGCGGGCATCGCGGTGATCGGCCTGGACCGCGCGCAGCACGCCCCGCTGCTGCCGATGCTGCTCACGCTGGCGGGCGGGCTCGGCTGGGCCTTCGGCAATATCGGCTCCCGGCTGGCGATGACCTCCGGTGCGGTCAACCCGCTGCATCTCACCCTGTGGATGACCGTGGTGTCCCCGATCCCGATGTTCGCGCTGTCCGCACTGATCGAGGGACCGACCAGGGGTCTGGATGCCATGACCGATATCGGCTCCCCCACCGGTTGGCCCGCGCTGCTCGGTCTCGCCTACATCGTCGTGCTCGGTACCGTCGCGGGCTCGGGACTGTGGACATACCTGATGAGCCGTTACCCGGCGAGCACGGTCGCGCCCATGTCGCTGCTCGTCCCGGTCGTCGGCATCGTCGCCGCCTGGGCCGCACTCGGCGAGACCCCCTCGGTGTTGTCAGTGCTCGGCGGGCTGATCGTGATCGTCGGCGCCTTCGCGGCAACGACCGCGGGCAGCCGGGTCGGCGCGAACAAACCAGCGCCGGAGCCGACTACTGCACACCCCTCCGAGGAAGCACCGGTGCCGACACCTGCCGGCCGACCTCGACTCGCGGAGGCCTGACGCACGGTCGTACCGCGGGGCCGGGTGATGCCGAACCGATCGACTCACGTCGGACCGATCCCCACCCGGTAGCCGGCCGATATCGACACACGCCCGTGCAGATCGCCCGGTCCTGCCACGAGGGGCCGGGCGATCAGCGCTCGCGGAGGCAGCGCTGGTTCGTTCGTTCACCCCCGGCCGAGAGCCCCGAGGTTTACCATCAGGCGGCGGTTAACCAGGGTGGGGTAGCTGGACCCCGAATAGGCCGCTTTACAGTGTGCAGTGCGTGTTAGAAGTCCGAAAAGGCTGGGCAGCAGAGTTGCGCATGGCAGAACAGCGATGGACCGTGTCGCGAAGAGCGATGCTTCGTGGCACCGTCGCGGCGGGGGTGGCGACAGCGGGGGCATTGACCGCAGGTGGGCTACGGCCCGCGCCCGCTTCCGGAAGTCCGGGCGGCAGGCGGGTCGCGGTGCTCGGTGGCGGGGTCGCCGGGTTGACCGCGGCGCACGAACTGGCCGAGCGTGGTTTTCAGGTCACCGTCTATGAGCGTCGAGCGCTCGGCGGCAAGGCACGCAGCATTCCGGTGCCGGGCACCGGGTCGGCGGGTCGGCCGGATCTCCCCGGCGAACACGGGTTCCGTTTCTTTCCCGGCTTCTATCAACATATTCCGGACACGATGCGGCGGATCCCCTTCCCCGGCAATCCGAACGGTGTCTGGAACAACCTGATCGGTGTGCCGGAGGCGCGGTTCGCCCGGCGCGACGGCGACGATTTCCGGCTTCCGCTCGGACCACGGGCCCGCACCGCGTTCCGCCCGGAGATGTTCCGGGAGACGGTCGGTGCGACCATCAGCACAGCGCTGAAAATGCCTGCGGCCGAAGGTCTGTACTTCGCCGATCGCCTGCTCGTCTTCAACTCCAGCTGCGACGCGCGCCGGTTCGGGCAGTGGGAGCACATGTCCTGGCGCGACTACGTCGGCGGCCATCAGCGCTCCCACGAGTTCCGCGCGCTGCTCTCCCGCACCCTGACCAGCATCATGGTCGCGGCCAAGGAGGATATCGCCAGCGTCCGCACCATCGGCAATATGGGCGAACAGTTCCTCGGCAATCCCTTCGAGATCGGCAACGACGGCGCGCTGGACCGCGTGCTGAACGGACCGACGAATGCGACGTGGATCGACCCCTGGGTACGCCTGCTGCGTGAGCTCGGCGTGCAATTCGCGCTCGGCGCCGAGGTGCGCGGGCTGGATGTGCGCGATCGCCGGATCACCGGGGCCCGCGTCGTCGACGAGAACGGCGTGCAGCGCACTGTCGACGCCGACTACTTTGTGGTGGCATTGTCCGCCGAGCGGGCCCGTGCGCTGTGGTCGCCGGACGTGCTCGCGGTCCGGCCCGACCTGTCCGCAATGGACGGATTGTTCGTCGACTGGATGAACGGCATCCAGTTCTACCTGCGCACACCCGCCGATATCTCACGCGGGCACACCGCCTTCATCGATGCGCCGTGGTCGCTCACCTCGATCACCCAGAATCAGCTGTGGACCAGGAAGCTCACCGAATTCGGTGACGGCACCGTGCAGGACTGCCTCTCGGTCGACATCTCGGACTGGAATACCCCGGGCATGCTGTACGGCAAGCCGGCCAAGGAGTGCACTCGCGAGGAGATCGCGCGCGAGGTGTGGGCGCAGATGACCGCGCACCTCAACGACCGCGGTGCGGTGCTGCACGACGCGGATCTGCATTCATGGTTCCTCGATCCCGGCATCACCTGGCAGGCCGACCAACAGCGCAACGCCAACGCCGATCCGCTGCTCATCAACACCGCGGGATCATGGGAGTATCGGCCGCACCCGCACGGTGGGCTGGAAAACCTTTTCCTGGCAGGCGATTACGTGCGCACCAACGTCGACCTCGCGACCATGGAGGGCGCCAACGAATCCGCGCGGGCCGCGGTGAACGCGCTACTCGATGTGGCAGGCTCGAATGCCGAGCGGTGCCGGATGTACACGCTGTATCGCGCCGCCGAATTGGAGCCGTTCCGTCGCATCGACGCGGATCGCTATGCCGCGGGACAACCGAACCTGTTCGACGTCCAGATCTGAGGCGCGCACAAGTGTGATCGATCTCCCCGCACCGGAACAGAATTCGATCGCGGCGCTGCCGCTACCGGGTGTTCAATCGAAGTATGCGCGAGAGCATCGGCACCGACGAGATCACCGGCACCACCGAACTCAGGCAGCTGCTCGGCGAAGTCATGCCGCGCGCCGCGAACAAGGAACGCACCACGCTGCATCCGAGGGACCGCGAATGGATCGCGAACTCGCCGTTCCTGATCATGAGCACCAGCGACGCCGACGGCAATTGCGATGCCTCCCCCAAGGGTGATCCGGCCGGCTTCGTGCAGGTGCTCGACGATCGGACCCTCGCGATACCCGAACGTCCCGGCAACCGCCGTGCCGACGGCTACCTCAATATCCTCGCCAACCCCCACATCGGCCTGCTGTTCCTGATCCCGGGCCGCCGCGAGACCCTGCGCATCAACGGTCGCGCCCGCCTGGTGCGTGATGCGCCCTACTTCGACGACATGGTGGTCAAGGGCCATCGCCCTATCCTCGCGGTCGAGGTCGAGGTCGAGCAGATCTTCCTGCACTGCGCCAAGGCGTTCATTCGCAGCCACCTGTGGGAGCCGCAGCAGTGGCCCGTCGATACCCTGCCGAGCCCCGCCTGCCTGGTCAAAGAGGTCCACAGCGATATCACCGAGTCGATCGAGGAACTCGAGCACTACTACTCGCCGGAGAACTACAACGCCAAGCTCTACCGCGACTGACCAGCGCGGGTCCCGAGCCCACCACATAGACTCGCGGCGTGGCAGATATTTCGGTGCGTGGGCGGCTTGCACTGCGAGCGGCAGCCGCGGCGTCCTGGGCTTCACAGAAGGCCGGACGCGGCAAAGGCTCGATGATCGGTGGATTGATCGCACTGAAGATCGATCCGACGGTGATGGAGCAGCTCGGCCGTGGCAAACGCACGGTGCTGGTGACCGGCACCAACGGCAAGTCGACCACAACGCGGATGACCACGGCCGCGCTGGGCAGCCTCGGTGCGGTGGCCACGCAGGCCGACGGCGCCAACATGGACGCCGGGATCGTCGCCGCGCTGAGCACCCATCTCGGCGCGCCGCTGGCCGCGATCGAGGTGGATGAACTGCACCTGCCGCACGTGACCGACGCGCTGAATCCGGCCGCCGTCGTGCTGCTGAACCTCAGCCGCGACCAGTTGGATCGGGTCGGCGAGATCAACATGATCGAGCGCAAACTGCGGGCCGGGCTGGCCGAGCACCCCGACGCCGTGGTGATCGCCAATTGCGACGACGTGCTGGTGACCTCCATTGCCTACGACCATCCGAAAGTGGTGTGGGTGGCTGCGGGCAGCGGCTGGGCGATGGACGCGACAAGCTGTCCGCGCAGCGGCGAGCCGATCGTCTGGGAGGGCACGCACTGGCGCAGCACCGGCACAGATTTCCAACGCCCGGAACCGGATTGGTGGCTCGACGGCGAAAAGCTCTGTGGCCCAGAAGGTCTGCGACTGCCGCTGCGGCTTGCCCTGCCCGGCCGCGCCAATCGCGGCAATGCCGCCCAGGCGGTGGCCGCCGCGGTCGCGCTCGGTGCCGACCCGGCAGCGGCGGCGACCGCGACCGGAACGGTGCAGGAGATCGCGGGCCGCTACCGGACCGTGCAGGTCGGCGAGCACACCGCACGCCTGCTGCTCGCGAAGAATCCGGCCGGCTGGCAAGAAGCGCTATCGATGATCGAGCCGACCGCGGCCGGACTGGTGATCGCGGTGAACGGACAGGTGCCCGACGGCGAGGATCTGTCCTGGCTGTGGGACGTGCGCTTCGAACACTTCGAGGGCGTGCAGGTGGTTGCCGCGGGCGAGCGCGCCACCGATCTGGCGGTGCGCCTCACCTACGCCGGAGTCGAACACACCACGGTGGCGGATCCCTTGCGCGCCATCGCTTCCTGCCCCGCGGGCCGGGTCGAGGTGCTGGCGAACTACACCGCGTTCCGTGATCTCAACCGCGACCTGGAGGGGCGGACGGCATGACAGAATCGACAGTGCGGATCGGGCTCGTGCTGCCCGATGTCATGGGCACCTACGGCGACGGCGGCAATGCACTCGTGCTGCGACAGCGGCTGCGGATGCGCGGCCACGACGCGGAGATCATCGAAATCACCCTGGCCGACCCGGTTCCCGACTCGCTGGACATCTACACCCTCGGCGGCGCCGAGGACTCGGCGCAGCGCCTGGCCACCCGGCATCTGCAGCGCTACCCCGGCCTACAGCAGGCCGCGGCGAAAGGCGCACCGGTGCTTGCCATCTGCGCGGCCATCCAGGTGCTCGGCAACTGGTATGAGACCTCGTCGGGCGAACGCGTCGACGGTGTCGGCCTCATCGATGTCACCACCGCACCCCAGCAGAAGCGCGCCATCGGCGAGGTAACGACCACGCCCATGCTCGCCGGTCTCACCGCACCGCTCACCGGTTTCGAAAACCACCGCGGCGCAACCACACTCGGCCCCGACGCGACCGGCCTCGCCCACGTCACCCGCGGTGTCGGCAACGGAGTCGGCGACGGGCTCGAAGGCGTCGTCCAGGGCTCCACCCTCGGCACCTACATGCACGGCCCGGCCTTGGCCCGCAACCCCGAACTCGCCGACCTGCTACTCGCCCGTGCCCTCGGCGTATCCGAGCTGGCACCGCTGGACCTCCCCGAGGTCGAACAACTCCGCAGAGAACGCCTGCGGGCCTGACCGGAGCATTCAGCCGGCCGCGGCGCCACACAATTCGTGGACCAGGCGCATCTTCTCCAGCACCGGGTCGGGCAGGATGAAGGGGTAGAGGTCGGGGTGACCCATGGAGCGGTTGACCATGTTGAGGGCCCAGGCCAGGGGCAGCCAGAGGTCGATGATCTTGTCGAAGCCCGCACGGCCTACTTGCGGGCGGTCGAGGGTGGCGCCCGCCGGTGCGAAGCCGAAAGCCGCCGCGGTATCGAGGGTGTCGCGGATGTGCAGATAGTGGGCGAAGGTCTCGGCCCAATCCTCGGCGGCGTGCATGGCGGCATAGGAGGAGACGTAGCTGCCGTCCCAGCCGGGCGGGGGGCCCTCGGAGTAGTGACGATCCAGCGCGGCCTGATAGTCGGCGAACGGGTCGCCGAATAGACCCCGGAAGCGTTGCAGTGCCTCGTCATCGGCGACGAGCACCGCGAAGTAGTAGTGCCCGATTTCGTGGCGGAAGTGGCCGAGCAGGGTGCGGTATGGCTCGTCCATTTCTATGCGCAGCTGCTCGCGATGCGGGTCGTGCGCCTCGGCGAGATCCAGCGTGATCACGCCGTTCTTGTGTCCGGTGGTGACCCTGTTTGTCGCACTGGAGAGCAGATCGAACGCGAGACCGGTATCCGGGTTCTGGTCGCGGCCGACGATCGGCAGTCCGAGTTCCGCCAACTCCATGATCAGCCGGCGCTTGGCCGCTTCGGCCTCGGCGAAGGCCTGCAGGCCCGCGGCGTCGAAGTCGTGCGGGCGGGTGCGGGTCAGATGGCAGGACTCGCAGAGCACCGGACTACCGGACACGGTTGCACCATCGGAGACTTGCACCAACCAATTGCACTGCGCGACATGCAAGTTGTCGCACAGGCGGAACCTGCGCCCGTCCACCGCGCCGCCCGGATGTCCGGTCGGCTCCGCAGTGGTGACATCGGAGATCACCAGCAATGCGCGATCGGCGAGGCTGAAACCCAGTGGGCTGGAACACGACAGGCACACGGAGTTCTCGAAGGCCAATTGCTGGCCGCAGTTCGGACAGGTGAAATCGCGCACGCCGCTACCCCGCGACCGGTGCGACATCGACCGAAACGGTAATAGAGCTCTCCTTGGCGTCGGTGTAGATGATGCCGCGCAACGGTGGCACGTCGGCATAGTCACGACCCCACGCGACGGTGACGTAGCGCTCGTCGGCCAACTGATCGTTGGTGGGATCGAAGGCGATCCAACGACCGGTCCGATCGTGTGCGGCCTCGCCCGGCAGCCACACCGCCGACCAGGCGTGGGTGGCATCGGCACCGACCATCCGTTCCTTGCCCGGCGGCGGATCGGTGGCGAGATAACCCGATACATATCGGGCGGCGAGGCCGTGTGACCGCAGGCAGGCGACACCGATCCTGGCGAAGTCCTGACAGACGCCCGCGCGCGCGGCGAACACATCGGCGACCTTGGTTGAGACGGTGGTGGAGCCCGACCTGTAGGTGAAGTCGGCATGGATTCGAGTGTTCAACTCGCGCACCGCGTCCAGCAGCGGTCGCCGCTGAGTCAGGGATTCGGCCGCATAGGCGGTGACTTCGGGAGTGATTTCGGGCGGTTGCAGGTCCAGGGTGAACTCGACCGCCAGCGGCCCGGTGATCGCGGACGGTCGGGCGTGCTCCCATGGTTCGGCGGCCGGACCGATGTCGGTGCGGTCCGGGATGTCCACCTCGACCACGGATGCGCCGGTGACGACGAGTTTTCGATGTTCGGCCGTGACATGGAAGTAGGAGGTGGTGTTGCCGTAGACGTCGGTGCCGATCGACCGATCCGACGGCACCGGATCGATGTCGATCTCGTGTGAGAGCAGCCGCTGCCCGGGGAATTGCCGAGGAGTGAGATAAGCGCGCCCATAGGAGCTGCTCACCTCATCGGAGTACGAGTAGGTGGTTCGATGCGCGACCCGATAGCGACGAGCGGAATCCTTGCGGCTGATCATCCGACAACCCGTGTGCTGCCCCACAGCGGCTGAATACCCACTGGCAGCGCCAATCTCGTGGTCTCGAACGATTCGGAAATTTTCCGCAGCCGCAAGTGCACACCCTCCAGGAGCTCCGCCAATTCGGTACGCCTGCCGTCGGCGTCGGTGACGTCCAGATCATTCGGGTCGACGCGGCGCAGCATCCGTTGCGCGTCGGCCAGCAATCGTTGTGGCCGTGACGATCCGGACGCCGCGGGCAGCGCCTGGAAGTCCACCTCGAGTTGCTCGAGTTGATAGGCCAGCGAGCGCGGATTGGCCGCGTCGAACAACAACAGGCCGGCGACCGCCGAGACCCGCACCGAATCCCGGTGCCGCCGACGGTAACTCACCGAGGACTCGGTGGCGCGCAGCACCGCCTCGGTCACCACCCGCTCGGCCTCCGCCGGATAGGTCTCGGTCAGCGCCGCCGACAACAGCGCGGTCAGCGCGATCCCGCGTTCGATGCGCTTGCCGATATCCATGACGTACCAACCGGTGTCGCGCACCAGCGATTCGGCGCCGATCCCCGACAGCGACAGCAGCGCGGCAAGCGATAGCGAATGCACGGCCGACAACGCGGCCTCCTGGTCGCCCTCGGTGCCGCGAAACTCGATCAACGCATGATCTACCGCACTGAGAATCATCCAGGTGTCAGCCGACAATTGATCACGCACCGCACGCGCCGCCGCCTCGTACCGATCGATCGCGAAGGCCAGCGAACCCGGCGTACCCTGATCGGTGGTCAGCCGCACCAGATATTCATATCCTTCTCGCGAGGCCCCCGCGACCGGTGGCCGACCGCCGCTGGCAGCCTGTTCCGGCGGGCTCGCTGACATCGACTGCTGTTGCTGCGCTGAACTACTGGCCGCAGTGCTCGACGCCCCGTCGACATCGTCCGCATCTTGTCGGTCATCGGTCGAATCGGCCGGCGGGCCGTCATCGACCGGCGCGAGCGTTCCGGTCGTTCGCGCCAGGGCCGACATCAGTGCCGTGACCGCGTCCGCGCCTTCGAGCCACGGGCGGTAGCGGAAGTCCTGGTACTGGTCGTGGGTTGCGATGAGCAGGCGCACCACCGATTCGGCTCGTTCGCTGTAGCGGCCCATCCAGAACAGGTCGTTGAGGACGCGCGGCGAGCTGACGGCTTCGAGGGCGGGGCCGCGGCGCTCGCGTTCCTCGTGCACCGGCTCGGCGGCGATGGCGGCGACAGCGGTGGGCGCGGCGCGCACCCAAATATCTTTGGCGGCAACCTTGATGACCACCCGTTCCGGCTGCAAGCGCTGTCGCAGTTGACCGAGACCACCCGCCATCGCCGTATAACCACCGCGGCGGGCCAGCGAGAACAACCGCATCCCGACCGGCGACGCGGCGAGACCCCCGTAGCCCTGGACGGCAGGAGCCACCGAAAACTGGGCCGGGTCCTGGCCCACCCATTGCCAGCCACGAGCCTCGATCCGCGCCGCGAGTTCCGAACGCTGCTCGGCGGACAACTCGGGCCCGAAGTTCGTCGAGCCGTCGACGGTCGACCGAATGATGAGGCGGTCGAGATTCGCGACCAAGTGCGACCGTTCGGCGTCGTCGCCACCCCAGTACGAGGGTGCACTGTCGAGCACCAACTCCTCACCGAGCAGTGCTCGCGAGATCTGCGGCAGGAATCCGGGCAGCGCGGGATTCTCCAGCAGCCCACTGCCGAGGGTGTTCACCACAGTCACCGCGCCGCGCCGCAGCACCTCCACCAAACCCACCACACCGAGTCGGGAATCCGGGCGCAGATCCAGCGGATCGGAGAATTCGGCGTCCACGCGGCGCAACACCACATCGACGCGCTTCAGCGTGCCGAGCGAGCGCATCCACAGCGCACCGTCACGCACCACCAGATCCGCGCTCTCGACCAGCGGAAAGCCCAATGTCGACGCGAGATAGGCCTGATCGAAAGCGGTTTCGGAGTGCACGCCAGGACTCAGCACCACCACGACGGGGTCGTCGTCGGCGTTCGGCGCGGATTCGATCAGCATCAGCCGCATCGCCCGCGCGAACGGGGTGAGCGGCCGTGGATTGGAATGCTCGAACGCCTCCGGGATCGCTGTCGACACCACGCGGCGATCCGCGAGCGCATAGCCCGCGCCGGACGGGGCCTGCGCCCAGTCGGCGATGGCGCGGAACTGCCCGTCACTCCATCTGCTGATATCGCAGGCGTGCAGGAACAGCTGATGCCGACCGGGCACCGTGATGCCGTGCGCGGCCCGAACGTAGCCGTTGCTGCCGAACACCACCTCCGGCGGCAGTAGGCCCGAAGTGATGGTGCGACGCGCGCCGTAAATGTCGGTCAGTACCTCGTCGAGCACCCGCGACCGCTGCACCAGGCCGGCTTCGAGCCGAGTCCAGTCGTCGGCGGAAACCAGCAGTGGAATGGGGTCGAGCCGCCAGGGCGTCGGAAGCGCCGGATCTTCCGGTGAGATCACCTCGGTGTAATAGATGCCGTCATCGTCGATCAGCCTGCGCACCCGGCTGTCGAGCCTGCCGAGCCCGGTGGTGCCCAGCTCGACGAAGTCGGCGGAGAGCTCCGACCACATGCGCCGCACCCGGCCGTCACCGTCGACCAGTTCGTCGTAGTAGCCGTCCATCGGGCGGCCGCATTCGTCGTAGGCCGCACTGTCCACACCCTCGGCGCGATAGCGGGCGAACTGTTCGGCGATCTGTTCGCGCACGTCGAGGCCGGTACCCTCGTGGTCCTCCGCACGCTGCGCTTCGTCGCGCATGGTCACCGCGCCGACCTCACTTCCGCTGCCAGAGGTTGCCGTTGCGCGCCGGATGGACGCGCAGTCGACCTACCGATTGCTGACCAGTCCCCATACCGTCCTGGCCCGGCGTAGGTCGAGAATGCCCGGCGCACCGATATCGGTGGACTGTGCTGTCATCTTCGCACGTAGTTCCCCTGGATCGACCCGAGCGGTAGTGTGCCCGGCCGCCTCGAAGCGCCGATTGCGGCGCGATTGCGCGGCCACGGCATTCACCGGCGGGTCGTCGTAGGCCATGCCCCCGGGGTGTGCCACGTGGTAGGTGCAGCCACCGCGCGAAAGTCCGGTCTCGGCATCGATCAGGTCGAAAACCAGCGGCGCGTCAACGGTGATCGATGGGTGCAGCGAGTTCGGCGGCTGCCATGCGCGATAGCGCACTCCCGCCACCTGTACATCGGCCTTGTCGGTGGCGAGCAAGGGCACCGGCATGCCGTTGCAGGTCAGCACGAAACGGTCGCGATCGGCGCCGACCACGCGCACCTGCAGCCGCTCCACCGAAGAGTCGACGTAGCGGGCGGTGCCGGTCTCGGCGGTCTGCTCGCCGAGGGTGTTCCACGGTTCGATCGCGCCGCGCAGTTCGATCTCGACAGCACCGAGCACCACGGTGCCGATGCGCGGGAAACGGAATTCGGTGAACGGGTCCAGCCAGCTGGTGTCGAAATCGATGCCGTGCGCGCGCAGATCCGCGGCGACCTCGGCGATATCGGCCATCAAGAAATGCGGAAGCAGGAAGCGGCCGTGCAGATTCGCGCCGTGCCGAATCAGCTTCGCCTGCAAGGGCTGCGACCAGAATCGGGCGACCAGACCGCGCACCAGCAGCGATTGCACCATCGCCATCTGGAAATGCGGCGGCATCTCGAAGCCGCGCAGCTCCACCAATCCCAGCCTGCCCCTGGCGGTTTCGGGACTGTAGAGCTTGTCGATGCAGAATTCGGCGCGGTGGGTGTTGCCGGTCAAGTCGGTGAGCAGATGGCGCAGCGCGCGATCGACGTACCACGGCGAGGCGTCTTTCGGCGCCGACTCTCCACTCAGCCTGGCTATTTCGGCAAAGGCGATCTCTAGCTCGTACAGCGCGTCCTCGCGGCCCTCGTCCACCCGCGGAGCCTGCGAGGTGGGACCGACGAATCGGCCCGCGAACAGATAGGACAGCGCCGGGTGCCGCTGCCAGTAGGTGAGCATGGACACCAGCAGGTCGGGGCGGCGCAGCAGTGGTGACTGCGCGGGCGTCACACCGCCGAGGGTGATGTGGTTCCCGCCGCCGGTGCCGCCGTGGCTGCCGTCGACGTCGAACGATTCGGTGCTCAGTCGCGCCAGTCGCGCCTGCTCGTACAGCGTCGACAACAGCTCGCACTGCTCGGCGAACGACGCCGTGGGCTGCACGTTCACCTCGATCACCCCGGGGTCGGGAGTCACCGACAGGGTGCGCAGCCTGGCATCGACCGGCGGTGGGTAACCCTCCAGCACCACCGGCTGACCGGACGGGCCCAGCGCCGCCGCGGCCGCCTCTACGTGGCGCACCAGATCGAGGAAGTCGTCGAGTTCCGCCAGCGGCGGCAGGAATACGTGCAGCCTGCCGTTGCGCACCTCGCCGACCAGTGCCGTGGTCGGCTCCCAGTCCGGATCTTCGACCACTGCGGGCGGTTCGCTTCGCGGCGCGAGCAGCGGTCCGACGAACAGTGGGTCGCGGTCCGGCGGCGTCCGCGGTGTGCGCCAGGAGATGGAATCCAGCGGTAGCCGCAGCCCGGCCGGAGAATCGCCGTCGGTCAACACAATTCGGCCCTCGGGGTGCTGCGGCGTCGCGCCACGCCGCAAGCGCCAGTCGGCGCTGGCCCACCCGGAACCGTCCTCGCGCCGATACAGCGGCAGCACGTACGCGGCGGGTTCGGTCACCGACGCATCGAGCTTCTCGAGCAGGGCGCGGCGCGCCGGTGCCGAATCCACATCCGGTTCGATGTCCTCCCCCGGCACCACCGGGTCGCCGACCGGCGCGCCGACCACACCGGCCAGCCGTGCCAGCGGATCCTCGAAAGCCGGCCGGACCTGCGTGTCCGGCAGCCCGATGCGCGCGGCGACATGTGCCATCAGCGCGCGCGCCGAATCGCGAGCGGCGGGCACGGGCCGCTGCATGCGCCGAACTGTCGCACGGTCAGTGGACCGATCCGGCTGCCCAGTACCCAGCATCGCCGAAGTGTCGACCATGCCGACGGAATTGTCTTGCAGTGCAGTGTGTTCGGCCATCAGCTCGACACTCGACGCGGCACCTTCGGATGACCAGTCGAGGACCCGCGGTGGCGACCACGGGTCGATGAGCAGGTCGGGGCGGGTACACACCGGCTCGCCGTCGGTGCGCCATGCGACAGCAATCTCCCAGCGGGGCAACGGTTCTCCGGGGTACCACTTGCCCTGCCGGTACTGGACGAGACCGGTCGGAGCGTAGATCCGACGCAGCCGATCAGCCAGATCGATCGCGCGTTCACGCTTGTGCGTGCCGTCGGCGGCGGTGGTCCATTCGGGGCTGGTCTGATCATCGATCGAGACGAAGGTCGGCTCGCCGCCGATGGTCAACCCGACCTTGTCGGCGGTCATCCGCGCGTCGACCGCGGCACCGGATGCGCTGATGCGCTCCCATTGAGATCCGGTGTAGGGCAACGTGACTCGTGGATCCTCGTGGACGCGCCGGACGGTGTTGGCGAAATCCATGGTCGCCTTGGTCCGGCCCGTGGCACCGGTGATCGCAGCCGAGGAAGTCGGATGCGGTGTCGCGGCCAAGGGAATGTGCCCCTCGCCTGCGAAAAGACCCGAGGTCGGGTCGAGCCCGACCCATCCGGCGCCGGGCAGATAGGCCTCGGTCCACGCATGCAGGTCGGTGAAGTCGGCGGGCGGACCCGACGGCCCGTCGAGTGCGGGGACATCCTGGGCCAGCTGCACCAGATATCCGGAGACGAATCGCGCGGCCAGGCCGAGCTCGCGCAGGATGGACACCAGCAGCCAGGCCGAATCGCGGCACGACCCGATCGCGGTGCGCAGCGTGTGGTCGGGTGACTGCACCCCGGGTTCCATCCGGATCGTGTAGCCGACGTCCTGACGCAGCGCCTGATTGATCGCGACAAGAAAGTCGATGGTGCGCGGCTGGTCGCTCGGCACATGGGTGCGCACCCAGTCGCGTACCAACTCGCCGGGTCCCGAACCTCGTCCCGCCTCGTCCACCGGTCGCAGGTACGGCTCCAGATCCGCGAGGAGTTCCCTGCTGTAGCCGAACGGAAAGTGCTCGGCGTAGTCCTCGATGAAGAAATCGAACGGGTTGATCACCTCGAGATCGGCGATCAGCCCGACGGTGATCGACAGCTCGCCGGCCGGGTTCGGAAAAACTAGCCTGGCAAGGAAATTCCCGAAGACATCCTGCTGCCAGTTGCAGAAGTGGTCAGCGGGCGTCACCCGCATCGAGTAGGCGTCGATTCTGGTCCTGGAGTGCGGTGCGGGCCGCAGGCGCACCACGTGGGGATGGATCTCCACGAGCCGGTCGAAAGTGTAGGTGGTCCGGTGTTCGAGCGACACCTTGATGCCCATACAGCAAGTTCACCACACCGTGGCGCGCATGCGGAGGGACATGGATCGCCAGTGTCCGGACAGCCGCGTTCTCGATGCCGTGGCGCGACACGCAGCAGACTTCCCACCGACGCGCCCGCCCGGGTGATATGACCGAATTACGAATCGATCTCGTCTGGAGGTCATATGCGCGCACCCACGTGTCGGTCCTGCGAATCCGCAGTCGACCACTGTCACGGCACCATCATCGTCCACCTCGGCCGGATCGCCGAATGCACCGACGAAGACTGCATCGATCTCGACCACGCCCGGCACGCCTTCGTCATCGACTGCGCCGATATCGCGGGCGGCTGTGCATGCACCGAACCGACCACCCCCGGCACCCGCACCGCTTGAACACGCGGTCGGGCCGTGATAGCCGCCCCGTACCCTGTCCGGGGTGAACTACGACCACGTCTTGTTGCCGTCCGGTGCTGCTTCGACGCTCGCAGAAGTGGACACCTACCTGTCCACCCAGCAGGGTCTTGCCGAGACAGACGTGGTGGCGCTGCTGGCGGCGGAGCTGAATAGACGCAACGCCGAGTTACCCGAGGACGACCATTTCCTCGGCACGGATGCGGTCGGTGGCGCGGCGACCGGTGCGGTGCTGCACGTGCCCTGCCCCTATGACGCGATCGGCTACGTCCGCCAGTTGCTGTTCGCGCTCGCGACACCGCTGAAATACGCGGTCTACGACCCCCAGCTCGCCTGGCTGATCGATCCGGCGGGCAGCGTTCCCGCCGCCGTCACGCACGGTGGGGCGGGCGAATTCCCGTATCTCACGAAAGCAACCGCGCAGCTGTGGGTTTCCGAGCTCGCCCCACCGAACCCGTATCTGATCGTGGAACGCGCCGACCAGGTCTACATGCAGACCTATCGCGACGAATCGGGCACGTTCACCGTCGAGTACCGAGACGGCGCGCCCAACAAGCACTTCGGCACCACGCTCACCGACGCCTCGACCGTCGCCGACCTGATCTGGGAGTGGGCCACCGACGACCGCACTCGCCTGCACACCCTCGCCTGGACCCGAGTCGACCTCTGATCCGAACCCTCGCTGCGGTGACAGGCCTGCGGTTCACTGATTTTGGACGGCAAGCCGGCCCGCGAGAGCGATGAACGAAGCGCCGAAGATGCGCCGCATCCAGGTGACCACCATCGGACGGGAGATGACGTGGTTGCGCACGGCTGCGGCGCACGCGCCGTATACGGCGAATACGACGAACGTCGCGAGCATGAAGATGCCGCTCAGTTCGAGCATGCGCACCAACGCATTCGGCGCTCCGGTCGGCACGAACTGGGGCAGAAAGGCGAAGAAGAAGATCGTCAGCTTCGGGTTGAGGATGTTCAGCAATACCGCCGAGGTGATCACCTGCCGTGCCGACGGCGCGGTGTGCTCACCCGGCGCGTCCTCCGGCACGGCGAGTGCGCCCTTGTCACGGAAGGTGTTCCACGCCATGTACAGCAGGTAGGCGACACCGAGATATTTCAACGTCTGGAACGCGACAGCGCTGGCGTTGAGCAGCGCGGCAAGACCGGTGACCGCGGCGATCATGTGCGGGATGATCCCGAGCGTGCATCCGAAGGCTGCGATCGCACTAGCCCGCGCGCCCCGCGATAGCCCGGCGGCCAGCGTGAAGAGCACCCCGGTGCCGGGAGTGGCGACGATGACGAGCGTGGTCAGCAGAAATTCGATGCTCATCCCCGACACAGTAACCCGCGTCCAGCGCAGCGCAACCCCTGAAAACCACCGCTTGAATCGGTGGGCTACAGCGCGCGACGACCCGACAGCGCGCGGCCGAGCGTCAGCTCGTCCGCGAATTCCAGATCGCCGCCCATCGGCAGCCCGGAGGCGAGGCGGGTCACGCTGAGGCCGGGGAAATCGCGCAGCATCCGCACCAGGTAGGTGGCCGTCGCCTCGCCCTCGGTGTTCGGGTCGGTTGCGATGATCACCTCGGTGACATCGATGCCGTCCTCTTGGTTCCCGATGCGCGCCAACAGCTCCCGAATCCGCAGCTGATCGGGGCCGATGCCGCTGAGCGGATCGAGTGCGCCACCGAGCACGTGATAGCGGCCGCGGAACTCGCGGGTGCGCTCGATGGCCTGCACGTCCTTCGGCTCCTCCACCACGCAGATCATGGTGCGATCGCGGCGCGGATCGGCGCAGATACGGCACATCTCGTTGTCGGAAACCGTGCCGCAGACCACGCAGAACTGCACGCCGTCACGCACCTTCTGCAGGGCGGCCTGCAACCGGTCGATCTCCGGCGGCTCCACCTGCAGAAAGTGAAAGGCTATGCGCTGCGCGCTTTTAGGACCGATGCCCGGCAGCTTGCCGAGTTCATCGATCAGATCCTGAACCGGCCCCTCGTACAACTGCTCCGTCCCCGAATCAGAAGTCCGGCAGACCGGGCAGCGATCCGCCACTCGCCAGGGGACCGAGACGCTGCGACGCCATCTGCTGCGCGTTGGACATCGCGTCGTTGACCGCGCCGATCACCAGGTCCTGCAGCCCCTCGACATCGTCGGGGTCGACGACCTTCGGGTCGATGGTCAGCGAAAGCACCTCACCGGTGGCCTTGATCGTCACCTTGACCAAACCACCGCCGGCCTGACCCTCGACTTCGGTCGCGGCGATCTCGGCCTGAGCCTCCATCACCGCCTGCTGCATCTGCTGCGCCTGGGCGAGTAATTGCTGCATGTCGAACTGACCACCGGGCTGCACGGCTGGTTCCTCTCTGCGGAAAGTATCGCCGTCCAGCCTAGCCCCGATTCGATCATCGCCCCGATCGGCATCGGCGAATGATCGGCCGCCCTGGACCCGGCCGACCGCGGGTCGATAACGGATTGATTGCCATCCCCGGTAGACGATGTTTGCCGGCCTACCATCGAGCATGTCGGGGACTGGTGTGACAGGTCCGGAGACAGCATGTGTACAAACCGGGCACTCCTCTTCGTAGTGCTCGCATTTTCCCTAGGTTTCCCCAGCTTGTTCGGCACTTCCTCGGCAGCAGCGGACGCCGGGGGCGCAGCGGTGTCCGACTATGGCGCGGGATGTTTCCTCGATCCGGGAAACCGGGCGGCGACAGTAGATTCGCTGCGATTTCGCTGTTCCGCCGAACAGCAGGATGCGATCTTCGACGATGCACCACGCGGCGCGGTCCCGATGGGGGTGAAGAACGGCTGGGTGATCCGCCCGATGTCTATACGGTCGTGGGCGCCCGCACTCTGGAACGGCAAGACCTTCTACACCAATCCGGACGGCGGCTACCTGATGAACAGGCTCACCGCCGCCGACATCGAGGCCTGGCCCGCCGATGTCTACACCGCACCCGCGATCCTCGACGGCGGGCCGACTTGGGCGCTGGACTACGCCCCGTCACCGACACCAGAGATCTACGACGAGATCCGCGAGATCACGCCGGGCGTCTGGTTCGGCTACTCATGGCGGCGCGATACGGACCCGCCGACAATGGTGCTGTCCTTCGCCCTCGCGACTCCGTGAACAGCCATTGGCGAGCAGATCTCGACTTGGACACGACCGCCGGTGTTCCCAGCTACCGACCTTTACCCTCGTGCGTGGGGGGAGTCCTGATGAAGTGAGTTCTGGAGACAGCGATGAGTACGAGCCGAGTTCTGCTGAGCGCACTGACGTTGTCGCTAGGACTTCCGAGCCTCTTCCCAGGGGTCTACGCGCCCACTGCCTCGGCAGACTCCAGGAGTACCGACGATTCCACGGTCGTGGCGGCGCGAGACTACGGCGGCGGCTGCGTCCTCTATCCGGACAACCGCGCCGCAACCATCGCTTCGCTGCGCTTGCGCTGCGGGCTCGCCCAGCAGAGCGCCATCTTCCGTGACGCAGCACCGGGGGAAGCCCCGACGGGCATCAAGAACGGCTGGGTACTTCAGCCTGTCTACGCGCAGTCGATCGTCCCCGCAATCTGGATCGGCAAGACCTTTTACACCGGCCCCGACGGCGACTACCTGATGAACAGGATCACCGGTGGGGGCGGCGAGGGCTGGCGCGCGAACGTGTACGCCGCGCCCGCCCTCGCAGATGGGCTGCCGACCTGGGCGTTGAACTACACCCCCTCCCCGACCCCGCCCGTCTACGACGAGATCCGTGAGGTAACCCCAGGCGTCTGGTTCGGCTACTCCTGGTGGCGCGGCTCCACACAGCCCACACTGCTGCTGACCTTCGTCCTCGCGACACCCTGAGCAGATCCGGCTCGGCCCACCTCGGCGCTCATCCGTCCGATGCGCCGCCGGACATGGTCTTGTAACCGGGATGCACGCCGGGAGCCAATCCCTGCCGACCGGCGACGCGCCCGAGCAGGGTGGCAAGTTGTTCGTATTCGTCGTCGTCGAGAACGCCGCACAGATCGTCCTCGTGCACGATGGCCAGTTGCGCCATGCGACCGAGCAGCCGCTCGGCGTCCCCGGTGAGGTACAGCTCGTGATTGCGGCGATCCTTCGCGCTGCGCCGCCGCTCGACCAGCCCTTTCTCGTCCAATTGGTCGATCAGCGTAACCACCCGGCTCGGCACGACGCCGAGATCCGCGGCCAGCGATCGCTGGCTGCGCCCCGGTTGGCTCGCGATCATTCGCAGTAGTCCGACGTCCGGCGGTGTGAGCCCGAGGTCGGCGACCCGTTCGGCGAATCGCTGCGTGGCATGGGCTCCGAGCTGAGCGAGCTGAAACGACACCGCTCGCATCGGCCGTCGCACGCCGTCGCCTCGCCGCACTTGCTCACCCTCGGTCACGGGGCTATCGTACCCATGCCGATATCGTTCACTCGACTGAATGATTCATTAAGGAGAATTGATAGCTGTGTCCGCGCCGCACACCACCAACCCACCGTTGCGACCACCGCAAGAGATCGACCCGCCCCTCGGCCTACTCGGCTCCATGACCGCCGCGTTGTTCATCGCCGGCCTCCTCATCAGCACGTTCCGCGCGGCGGGAAACCCGTTCCCGTCGCCGTTCAGCTCGCCCGACGACGCGCTGACGTACTTCCGCACCTATCCGGACGCAGTGCGCACCGGAGCGGTATTGCAATTCGCCTGCACGATCCCGCTGACGATCTATGTCGCGACGGTGACGACCCGACTGCGCGCGCTGGGCAGACAGGCCCCCGGCATCACCCTCGCGCTGGCGGGCGGAGTGCTTGCGGTGGCCTTCCTCGCATCGTCCGGCCTGGTCACCTGGGTCCTGACCGTGCAAGGGGTCACCGCGGAACCCGCATTGGTCCGCGCGCTGCACAACCTCGCCTTCCTGGTCGGCGGACCCGGCACCGTGGTTTCGACCGGCCTGCTCATCGCGGGCATCGCGATAACAGCGCTGCCCGCACGGCTTTTCGCGTCATGGGTGATCCGGATCGGGCTGGCCATCGCGGTGGCTTCGCTGCTGAGCACGCTCGTTCTGACCTTCCCCGGCGCCGCTTTCCTGCTGCCCATCTCTCGTTTCACCGGACTGGCCTGGCTGATCGCAGTCGGCTTCCTGATCGGCCGTCGCCCGAATCCTTTGTCCAGCAACTGAATTCGATAGGAGAATCACCGATGAATTCCGACATGCTCGAAAAACTGCTGCGCTTCCAACAGCCCGCGAAGTCGCTGCCGTATTTGAACGGCCTCACCGATGAGCAGATCGCCGGATTGTTCACACTCGATGTCGGCGCATACCAGGCTCGCGGTGCCGATTTCACCGCGCGCACCCACCGAACTGCTGCGACGCTGCTCGAAGACCCCGTGATCGCGACCCAGGTCGACCAACTGCCCTTCGCCGCTGGACAGCACGTGGTCGCCATCGGCGAAAGCAGCACGGCGGATCGGCTGTCGTGGTTCGAGATCCTGCGGCAGTTGCTCGCGATCCGACGGCCGAACGACGCGATCAGGTTGACCAACCTGGCCGTGTCCGGATCCACCACAACACAGGCGCTGAGTTCGCTACCGGGACTGGGATTTCACCAGCCGGACTGGGTGCTGTGCCAGCTCGGCGCCAACGATGCCCAGCGAATCGGTGGCCCGGAAGGACCACGACTGGTCAGCATCGCCGAAACCGAGCGCAACTTCGGCTGGCTGCACGAATGTGTATCCCAGCTGACTTCCGCCGAATGGATCTGGCTCACCCCGACGGCGGTGGACGAGGCACGCGTTTCTGCTTTTCTCCACTTCAAACGAGCGCAGATCAGCTGGTCGGCAAAGGACCTCGAGGTAACCGCACAGATCCTTGTGGACCGGCCCGAACCGACGATCGATGTGCTCTCCTGCACGACGCCGACGCCGGACACGCATCTCGAGGACGGCGTCCATCTGACCGATCTCGGCCAGCAGCAGGTCGCCACCGCTGTCGTAGCCGCACTGGCCGATCTCAGCTGAACCGTCCAGCGACCATTCCTCAGTTCCGCAGCATCCGAACGGACTCGACCATGCGATTCAAGAATGTCGTCCTTGCCATCACGCTGGCGTCCAGCGTGCTGCTGGGTTGCCCGGTAGCAGCCACAGCCGACGATCAAACCTCCAGCAGCCCAACCGGTTTCACCGCACGACTCGTCGACGGCGCGGCCATCGTGGAAACCGAAGCCGCGATGTCGGCGCAAGACGGACTGTTCACCATCCGCGCGCGCGATCAGACTCTGCTCGTGGGCGCCGAATTGTCGTTCCGGATAGATGATTTCGTCTTCCCGATCGACGCGCGCATCGACGGCCACACCGCGACCCTCACCCCGCGCCTGGATCTGGACCACGCCGTCTACACGCCTGTCGCACTGCCATTCGAGGACACCGCCGACTTCCGGACCCCCTACCAGCGCGAACAAGCGGCCTGGAACCGCATGATCACCACGATCGCCACCGGCACAATGGTCGGCACGTTGGCGGGCAGCATCGGCGGCGCAGCAGTCGGCTGTGTGCTCGGCGCTGTCGCGGCCGGCACCGTCGCTGCGGCGACCATTGTCGGGCTGTTCGGCGCGTTCCTCCCAGCCGCCGCCGCAGGCTGTCTCGGCGGTGTGCTGGCGGTCGGCGCACTGGGCGCGGTCGCCGGGCAATTGTTCGTCTCCGCTCCGATCGCGATTATGGCCGCCATCCAATACCTCACCACCATCACCGCGCCGATGCCGGAACCGGTGCGATGACACGGGCCGCTTGACTCTCCCCTCACTGGAGGGTGTTCGCTGGAAGCCATGACAGCGACCGTCTCCATCGGGGAGTTCGCCCGGCTGACGTACCTCAGCGTGAAAACGCTGAGGTACTACCACGACATCGAGCTGATCGAGCCCACCGCGGTCGATCCCGGTTCCGGGTATCGGCGGTACTCGACCGATCAGGTCGCGCAGGCTCATTTGATCAGGCGGCTGCGTGAATTGGATATGCCGCTGCCCGAGATCAAGGCCGTGCTCGCCGCCTCCGACGAGGACACCAGAAACGCCGCGCTGCGCGTGCACCTGGCGCGGATGGAGGCCGAACTGCAGCGCACCAAGGACGTGGTCGCCTCACTGCGTTCGCTGCTGACACCCGCCGCACCGCTTGTCGTCGAATACCGTTCGATTCCCGCGATGCCGGTCCTCGCGTTCGTCGACACGGTCACCAGGCCGGCGGTCGGCCCCTGGTGTGATTCGGCCTTTCCACTGCTCTACGAGACGCTGGAGGCGGCGAAGGTGGCGCCGGCCGGTATCGCGGGCGCCACCTACTCGATGGAGTTCTTTGCCGAAGAGGTGGGCGAGGTCGTCGCGTTCGTTCCCGTCCCCGCAGACACCCGGATGATGCTGCCCGAGGAACTCACACTCATCGAGCTGCCCGCCCGCCGGTTCGCGATCGCCGTACACAATGGATCGTTCGATGATGTCGACCGCACCTACGGCGCGCTGGGCAGCTATGTCGCCGAGCACGACAACGCACTGGCCGAACCCGTCCGTGAGCTGTATGTGCTCGGCCCCGACCAGATCGACGACCCTGCGGCTTACCGAACCGAAGTCTGCTGGCCCATCGGCCTGCTCTAGCCAGAGGAGAATCTCGATGACACTCACACTCGGACACATCACGTTCGACTGTCATGATGCCGCCGCGCTTGCGACCTTCTGGTCCGAATTACTCGACAAGCCGGTGGATCCGGAGGCAAACGCGCAGTTCGCGACGGTCGGCATGGGCTCCGGCCCGGCGCCGGTGCTGATGTTCATCCAGGTGCCGGACAAGACGCCCGGCAAGAATGTGATCCATCTCGACTTACACGCCGCCGACTGGCGCGAGCAGATCGATCGGGCAATCGGCCTCGGCGCCGAGCACATCGGCGACTTCGACGAGTTCGGCGCGAAGTGGGCGACACTGGCGGATCCGGAGGGCAACCTCTTCGATATCGGCGCGGCATGATCGACCGACACCGAAGCCCCGGCTTTCGCCAGGGCTTCCAGGTGTTGTGTCAGGCCAGTTCGCGCTGCAAGTTTCCGAGCACCTCGGCCTGAATCTTCTTCAGTCCCAAGGGGGCGAAGATTCCCTCGAAGATACCGGCGACGCCGCCCGCACCCTTCCACGAGGTGCGCAGCGTGACCTGCGAGCCCGTACCGTCGGGCGTCACCGTCCAGGTGTTCACCATCGTCGAGTTCGAATCACGCTCGGTCACCATCGAATCCGACACCGTGACGACGGCATGCACATTGCGGGTGCGCTTCTCGGTGGCCTTCAGTGTCCACTCGGCCACGGTGCCGGCGCCCTTGCCGCCCTCGATGACCTTGTAGTCGCTGTAGTGCGAGGAGAGGATGCGCGGACGCACCGTCTCGTAGTCCGCAATGGCCTCGAGCGCGCGCTGCGGATCCGCCGAGACGGCGATCGAACTACTGGCGCTGACCTGTCCCACAATGAGCTCCCTTGTCCGAATACGGTATAACGACCGCCCTCCATCCTGCCCTGCCCGGCTGCCGGGCCATCGTCCAGGTTCGGCTGCGCCGCCGCGGCCACACTGTTAGGCTCCCGCAAGGCTCATTCCGGGAGGTATTCCCGATGCAACAGATGCGTGACATTTATCCCTCGTCAGCGCCCTTCCGGTGGCTGAGCACCTGGGTGCGTACTAGCGTCGAGGAGTGGCAGTGAGTCTGTTGGGGAAGGCCGGACACGCGCCGGCCACACACGAATCAGGGTTCGCCGCGCATCGAGCGGGAGTCGACCGCCTACTGGCGAGTTACCGCGCGATACCCGACGACGCCAACGTCAGGTTGGCGAAGAAGACATCGAATCTGTTCCGGGCCCGGGCCGAGAATCCCGCACCCGGACTCGATGTTTCCGGTCTGGCCAAGGTCATTGTGGTGGACGCCGCCGCCAAAACCGCCGATGTGGCGGGCATGACCACCTACGAGGATCTAGTCGCTGCCACCCTGCCCTATGGGCTGGCGCCGCTGGTGGTTCCACAACTCAAGACGATCACCCTCGGTGGCGCGGTCACCGGCCTCGGCATCGAGTCCACCTCCTTCCGCAACGGCCTTCCACACGAGTCGGTGCTGGAGATGGACGTGCTGACCGGGGCGGGTGAGATCATCACCGCGACACCGAACGGCGAGAACGCCGATCTGTTCCGCGGCTTCCCGAATTCCTACGGCACGCTCGGCTACACCGTGCGGCTGAAGATCGAGCTGGAGACCGTGCAGCCCTACGTGGCGCTGCGGCACATCCGCTTCCACGACCTGCGGGCGCTGGAAGCCACGCTGGCCGAGATCGTCACCGCGAAGACCTACGACGGTGAACGCGTCGACTATCTCGACGGCGTCGTGTTCACCGCCGAGGAAAGCTACCTGACCCTCGGCCGACAGACCGACGAGCCGGGCCCGGTCAGCGACTACACCGATATGGACATCTACTACCGGTCCATCCAGCACGATTCCGCTCGTCCCAAGCGCGACAGGTTGACCATCCACGACTACCTGTGGCGCTGGGACACCGACTGGTTCTGGTGCTCGCGGGCGTTCGGCGCGCAGAACCCGAAGTACCGCCGGTTCTGGCCGAAGCGCTACCGGCGCAGCAGCTTCTACTGGAAGCTCATCGCGCTCGACCATCGCTACCACATCGGCGACCGGCTGGAGGCCCGCCAGGGCAACCTACCGCGCGAGCGCGTCGTGCAAGATATCGAGGTCCCGGTCGAGCGGACCGCCGATTTCGTCGAGTGGTTCCTGCGCGAGATCCCGATCGAACCGCTGTGGCTGTGCCCGCTGCGGCTGCGCGACACCGGCGCCCAGGCGCGGACCGGTCGGCCGTGGCCGCTGTACCCGCTGGAGCCCAACCGCACCTACGTGAACGTCGGATTCTGGTCGGCTGTTGCGACGGTCGCAGGTCAGCCCGAGGGCGCGGCCAACCGCGCCATCGAGCAGACGGTCACCGAGTTCGACGGTCATAAGTCCCTGTACTCGGATTCGTACTACGGCAAGGATGATTTCGCGGCCCTCTATGGGGGCGAGACGTACACCGAACTGAAGAAGCGCTACGACCCGGACCAGCGACTGCTGGACTTGTACTCGAAGGCGGTGCAACGCAAATGACGACATTCAAGGACCGTTCCGATGTCTTCGCCGATCTGGGAACCAAACTCAGCATTGCTGAGGTCTTCGAAACGCTGCTCGATGGCGAAATTCCCATCCGGTTCACCGCCTACGACGGCAGTGCGACCGGCCCGGAGGACTCGGAGTTCGCGCTCGAGGTGAAGAACCCGCGCGGTATCAATTACCTGGCGACCGCGCCGGGCGATCTCGGTATGGCCCGCGCCTACATCTCTGGTGATATGACCGCCGCCGGCGTGCACCCCGGCGATCCCTACGAGATCCTCAAGGCGATGGACGGGCTGAAGTTCCGCCGCCCCTCGGCATTGGCCCTGGTGACGATCGCCCGCTCGCTCGGCTGGGAGCGGCTGCGACCGATTGCGCCGCCGCCGCAGGAGACCCTGCCGCGCTGGCGCCGGATCGCGCTCGAGGGGCTGCGCCACTCCAAGACTCGCGACGCCGAGGCCATCCACCACCACTACGACGTCTCCAATACCTTCTACGAGTACGTCCTCGGCCCATCGATGACCTACACCTGCGCGGTCTACGAGGACGAGCAGTGGACGCTGGAGCAGGCGCAAGAGAACAAGTACCGCTTGGTGTTCGACAAGCTGCGCCTGAAGACAGGCGACCGGCTGCTCGATATCGGCTGCGGCTGGGGCGGCATGGTCCGCTACGCGGCCAAGCGCGGCGTCAAGGTCATCGGTGCGACGCTCTCGGCCGAGCAGGCCGAATGGGCGCAGCAGAAGATCGCCGAGGAGGGGCTGTCCGAGCTGGCCGAGGTGCGCCACTCCGACTACCGCGACATTCCCGAGGTCGGCTTCGACGCGGTGTCCTCGATCGGGTTGACCGAACACATCGGTGTGCACAACTACCCGTACTACTTCGAGTACATCCAGAGCAAGCTGCGCGACGGCGGCCTGTTCCTGAACCACTCCATCACCCGGCCCGACAACCTGCGCAGCACCAAGGCAGGCGACTTCATCGACCGCTACGTGTTCCCCGACGGTGAGCTGATCGGTTCGGGCCGCATCATTTCCGAGATCCAGAACATCGGGCTCGAGGTGGTGCACGAGGAGAACCTACGCGAGCACTACGCCCTCACCCTGCACGAATGGTGTAAGAATCTGGTCGCCAACTGGGATGCGTGCGTCGAGGAAGTCGGCGAGGGCACCGCAAAGGTGTGGGGCCTGTACATGGCAGGGTGCCGACTCGGCTTCCAGCGCAACGTGGTTCAGCTGCACCAGGTACTCGGCGTCAAGCTCGGCCCCAACGGTGAGTCCGGCTTGCCGCTGCGTCCCTGGTGGCAGGGATAGCACCACGATCGCGCACCTGCCCGCTCAGTCCAGGAGTTCATCCAGGAACAGGGCGGGCAGTGTCGCGTCTCCGGATTGCCCAGTGCCCGAATGCATTTCGGTGCGCAGCACCCGAATAATGGCAACCACGCCCGGACCGGCGTCCAACAGTGGCCGAGTCCAACCGAGGTCCGCACACGTGTGGGCCGCGGGCAGCAGCAGTCCGGTGGCCTCACCGACCCAACCGGAGTCGGCCAGGCACTCGGCGAGCAAGAGCGCGGTATCCAATTCCGCACGGGGACGATGCTGTTCGACCATCCTGGCGTGCAGCGCGCGGGCTCTGCGCACCGCGCGGTCGTCGGAACGCAGCTGGCGTTGGGCGAGCAGTGCCCGGATGGCGGCGATCTCCTCCGCCTCCGCGGTCAGCGCGCCCGCCCCCGTCATGCGGTGGGCGTGGTGGATGGTGCCGGAGGTATCGGACTCGTAGCCTGCCGAATCGATCGCGCGCCTGGCCGCGGTGTCGGTGAGCAGTCCCAGCCGCAGCCGCTCGGCACGAATGTGCGCGGCCAGCCGTCTCAGCCGGTTGTCGGAGGCGATCCGATCGCCTTCGTCGAGCCGGGCGGTAGCGGTGTGCATATCACCGAGCACCGCTTTGACCCTGGCGCCGATGACGAAGGTCGAGATCAGGAAGTCGACCGGCCCGACCCGGGTGACAAGCTGATGACTTTCGTCGAGCAGCCGATCGGCCATCGTCAGATCACCACGGCGGTAACTCAATTCACCGAGCAGTGCGGCGGCCACCCGCACCCCGTGCGAGCGCGGACCCGAGCGAATGCGTGCGGTCTCGAAGGCCTGCTGGAAACATACTGTGGCAGTGGCGATATCGAGTTGCTCATATGCCGCGGCGCCCTGCCCGCAGAGTCCGAAGACCGCGCCGAGCGGGTCCTTCGATCGTGCGTGATACTCCGCAGCCCACTCCTGGATCTCGCGGGCGCCATCGAAATCGAAGTCGCACAACCGCGCGAACGAAGTCAGGTTCGCCGCGGTCGACACCGTCCACGCAGGCAGTTCATCCGGCCGCTGCAGGCAGTCGGCCACCCGGTCGAGCACGCCCTCGGTGTGGTCTCTCGCAATCGAATCCGCAGCGGCGAGCACCGCAGCCTCGCACCGTTGCCTGATCACCTCGACGTCGGTGGACGATCCGCGGGCCAGCACATTCGACAGCCGACCGAGCGCGGTGCGCGCCGCACTGGACTGCTGCAGATTGACATTGGCGCGCGCGACCGCCATCAACAGCTTGGATCGCGAAGAAACCTGCTGCATAGGCAATTTCGCCACGGTGCCGAGCAGGGTCGCGAGCCGGGACCCGTCGATCAGATCCATGCCGCCGCCCTCGAGCAGATCGAGCGCCATCTTCAGATCGGTGGCCGACAGCGCGTGATCGACCGACTTGCGCAACAGCTGATGCTCGGCATACCAGCGGGATGCCTTGCGGTGCAACGCCTTGAGCCGGCCGGGGTTGGCACGCTCCAGCCGGGCGCGCAGATGCTCGGCGAACAGCGGCTGCATCCGGAACCACTCTGGATCGTGCGCGATGCGCTGGAGGAACAGCTCGCGCTGCTCCGCCTGCTCCAGCAGCTGTTCGGCCTCGGGATCCTCCGACAGCGCCGCGGCGAGCGAACCGCACACCCGCTCGGTCACCGAGATCGACGTCAAGAAGTCGAGCATCTGGGGCTCGAGTGTGTCCAGGACATTTTCCGCGAGATACTCACGGATGCCGTGATTGCCCTCGGAAAGATTGGCGATCAATTGGGCCGGATCGGCGTTGCCGCGTAAGGAAAGACTCACCAATTGAATGGCGGCGGGCCAGCCGTCGGTGGCGGTGTGAATCTCCTCCACCTGCGTGTCGGTGAGCGCGAAACCGTTGCGCTCCACCAGAATCTGCCTGGTCTCCGCCGCGGTCAGGCGCAACGCCGACGACCCGATTTCGACCAGCTCGTCGTAGACCCGCAGCCTGCTGGTCGGCAGACCCGACTGTTCCCGGCTGGTCACCACGAAGCGCAGGTGATGGCATCCGTTGTCCAGCAATGCCTCCATTGCCCGGTGCGCGCCCGCGTCGGTGACCCGGTGCCAGTCCTCGACGACCACCACGATGGTGGAGCCCGCCGCGTGGATCTCATCGATCAGCGTGGCGATGACGAACGCGACGGCGTCGGCGGGCCGCTCCTCCAACACCTGGTCGAGGCCCTCACCGATATCGGGGCGGACCCGGCGGATGGCCTCGATGAGGTGGGCAAGAAACCAGATCTCGTTGTCGTCGGCACGATCGATCCCGATCCAGGCGACCGCCACCCTGCCCTCGGTCAGTTCGGCTCGCCACTGTGCGGCCACCGTGCTTTTGCCGAACCCGGCCGGTGCATGGATCACCGCGAGCCTGCGCCGCCCGCCCGCCCGCAGCGTGTCCAGCAGCCGGGGACGCGGGACCGGGTCCCTGGCCGGAGTCGGCGGGCGAAACTTGGTCACTGCCGTCGGCGGCCACGTGTTCGGACCGTTCGTGGTCGAGTATTGCGACACCGCGGGCCGCAGCGTCAATGGCCAACTCCGGCGGGCGGTCACCGCGGGTCGAGCGACCGCCGATTCGGCGCCGGCGTTCTCGGCCGATTCGGGCGCGACGGCGGTATCCAGCAGCGCCATCTCGTCGGGCACCTGATCGTGCTCGCGTTGCGCGTTGCGCAGCATTTCGCCGAGGTCGTAGGCCGTGTCCGGCCGCTCGCGCGGGTCGGTGGACATGGCCTGCTCGATCGCGGCGGCCAGGTCGGCGGGAATGTCCTGATCGCGCAGGTCGGGCACTGGCTGGGTGGTGATCCGCAGAAACTGCGCGATGACCTTCTCCCCCGCCTGCCTTTCATAGGCGGCGTGCCCGGTGAGCAGGGCGAACAATGTCGCGCCGAGCCCGTACACGTCCGAGCGGACAGTCGGGTCCTGGCCCTTCAGCACCTCCGGGGCGGTGAACGCGGGTGAGCCGGTGATCAAACTGCTCGAGGTCTGAAAACCGCCCGGAATCCTGGCAATGCCGAAATCGGTCAACTGTGGTTCGCCATAACCACTGAGCAGTACGTTCGCCGGCTTCACGTCCCGGTGCAGGATGTGGGCGCGGTGCGCGCTCTCGATCGCACCGGCCAGCTTCACCCCGGCGCGCAATGAATCCGCCCAGGTGAGCGGCCCACGATTGCGGATGAGCTGCTCGAGCGAACCACGCGTGCAGTAGGGCATCACGATGAACGGCAGTCCGGTCGGGGTGACATCGACCTGCAGGATGTCGACAATGTTCGGGTGGCCGGACAACCGGCCCATGGCCTGTTCCTCACGCAGGAACCGTTCGCGGCTCTCCTCGTCGATTTCCGACGACAGCACCTTCACCGCAACCACCCGGTCGAGTGCCTGCTGAATGCAGCGGTAGACCACCCCGAAGCCGCCCCGGCCGATCTCGACAGCGCCGGACAGGCCCATTGCCTCCAACTCGTCGGCAATCCCGATGGACGGCTGTCGCTGCGTGTCCGATTCGGCCGGAGTCGACTCGGGGCTCACCTTGCCCGAACGCGTCTGTGGATTCATGTGACCACCTCGAATTCACATCGAATCGGCGTCACCGGCGATCATGCGGCACGCGGACGTCGGACACCGCGAAGAGTTCTCGCGATGTCCGATATGTCTACGCACCTCCAACGTAGCGCGGAATGACACCGAGTGGATGGCTTTCCTGGCAGCGTGGTTTCGACCGCGCCTGCTCCGGAAACCGGTCGTCTCAGCGCTCGGCGGCGGGCCTGGTATCCGGGTCGTACAGAAACGAGATTCGTTCCATGACGTTCTTACGCTGAGTGTTATGGAAAGCGGCGATCAGCCAGCGACCATCCTGCCGAACCATGGTGTAGGTCTGGGTCTTGGACAAGTCTTCGGGGCTTTTCGGGTCGCCCTTGTAGGTGTCGCCACGACTGGTCACCACGGCGGTATCGGGTCCGTAGAAGCGGATGCCGAGGATCGAGTCGGCCAGCTTCGTGCCTTTCACGAATCCGTCGAACAGGGCACGGTGTCCCCCGGCGATATCGGCGCGGCCCTGGTAGTAGGTGCCTACATAGCTGGTGTAGGTGGCATCTTCGGTGAACACCGCACCGTAGGCGTCGGCGTCGCCGCGGCCCCAGGCGCCGGTGAGCTCGTCGAGCAGGCCGCAGATCTCCAGTACCGACTGCGGTGCAGCGGCGGCCCCGGACGGCGTGACGGTGGTGCATGCGGTACTGCCGAGGTTGTGCACGTCGGAGGTCTTGTCCAGCCAGAGGTAGCCGCCGCCGGCGGCGACGCCGAGGGTGATGGCGGAGGCGGCGAGTACGCGGGACAGGATGCGGCGGCGCGGGCGGGGCGCGGTTGCCGCGGTCTCGGTGGTCGTGGTGTCGGTGTTCATGACGGCTCCTTCGAGTGAAAAGTTCTGGGCGGAAACAGGACTCAGCGTTCGGCAGCAGGGCGGGCGGCCGGAGTGGACAGGTAGGTGATGCGCTCGAGCAGCTTCTTGCGCTTGGTGTTCTGGAAGGCGGCGATCGACCAGCGGCCGTCCCGGCGGACCAGCGTGTAGGTCTGCGTCTTGGACAACTGGTCGGCCCGCTTCGGCTTGCCCTTGTAGGTGTCGCCTCGGCTGGTGAGGACCGCGGTATCGGGTCCGTAGAAGCGGATGTCCAGCACGTCGTCGGCGAGCCGGGTGCCCTTCAGCACCCCGGCGAACAGGGCGCGGTGCGAGGTGACGATGTCGCCGCGACCGCGGTAGTAGGTGCCGAGGAAGCTCGTGTAGGTCGCGTCTTCGGTGAAGACCGCGCCGTAGGCATCGGCGTCGCCGCGGCCCCAGGCGTCGATCAGTTCCGCGATCACGCCTTGGATTTCCCGGCTCTGTGCACTGCGGTCCGCGGTATCGAAGATGGTGTCGTCGCTGCTCATGATGGCCCTCCGTGATAGATTTCTTCTTAGAAGATCTTTCTTCTCTGAAGATGTTTCTTCGTTGAGGAAGATATTAGAAGAGAGAGGTATCCGTGTCAACACCATCGATGCGCCAGGACGCGAGCGAGGTCTACCGCCGCTACCT
Source organism: Nocardia sp. CWNU-33 (assembly GCF_046764895.1). Taxonomy (NCBI): domain Bacteria; kingdom Bacillati; phylum Actinomycetota; class Actinomycetes; order Mycobacteriales; family Nocardiaceae; genus Nocardia; species Nocardia sp. CWNU-33. Next base: position 170,830 of record NZ_JBKOQN010000010.1, read on the forward strand.
GAGCGCGGTCATGCTGCATGGACAGGCCGGCGCCCGAGCCGTGGACCTGGGTGCGACCGACCTGTACGCGCTCAACATCCTCGAGCTCACCGGTCCGATGAGCCCCGGCGAACTCGGCGCCCGCAGCGGCCTGACCACCGGACCGACCACCCGATTGATCGACCGGCTAGAGGAAGCCGGCTACGTGCGCCGCGTCCCGGTGCCGGGCGACCGTCGCAAAGTCATCGTCGAATTGGTCGACAAGCCTGCGGATCTCGACGAGATCCTCGCCCCGGCCCGCCGCCGGATCGGCGAGATCATCGGAGGGTATTCACCCGAGCAGCGCGAAGTGCTGTTCGACTACTTCACCCGGGCCGCCGACGCGTACCGCGAGGCCGCGGAGGAGCTGCGCAACTCATAACGAAAGGCCGCCGGCGCGGCGGGCGCTGCGTTCGACGGGCCGGCGTTCAACGGACGGCCAAGGCGATGAGTTGGGTGCGCTGCTGGTCGGCAAAGTTGTTGTCGCTGACCAGGACCAGGGTCCGTGCGCCCGAAGGCAGGCGCGGACCCCAGGTCATGCCTTCCACATTGTCGATGTCCGGCAGACCGACGTCGGCGAGGTCGACGAGCAGGCGCTTCGCGACCGGACGCGCGTCGCCCAGCGGTGCATCGAGAATATTGGTAGCGGCGCTGATGTCGGCCTCGTAGATCCTGATCTTATTGCCGACGCCGAACACGAAAGACCGTTCCAGCACCAGGAATTTCGTCGGATCGATCGGGTCGGCGGCCAGTATCGAAGCAACACCGTTGATGCCGAGCCCGGGTTCCGGCCGAGACTCCGCGAACACCGGCTCCTGCGGGTACGCGTACTGAGCGAGCAGCGGGCCGAAGCGCGCCTGCACCGTGATCCGCGACAGCGCGCCGGACGCGGTGGTCGCGACCGGACCATCCTGCAGCAGCGGCCCTTCCACCGACGTCACGAACAGCGCGCCACCTGCGGCGAAGGTCGCACCTTCCAGTGCAAGGTTCTGGCGCGGACCCGCCGCAGGTTGCATGCGCTCGTTGTTCGGAATGGGCAGCCGGCCCGCGAAGCTGCCGTCGGATCGCGCGATCTGCACCGAAGGATCGGCACGGACCGTCTCGGTCCGCTCACCCTCCTGGCTCCAGAAGTAGTCACCGGTCCACGGGTCGACCCGAATTTCCTCGGGGTCCAACGACTTCGGCGCATACACAGCGCCGTCCGGAGTGCGCAGCGGATGCGTCCCGGTGAAGGTCACCGGGCCGACACCAGTCTCGTCCACACCGAAACGCGCGGTATAGAACCGCGCCGGATTCTGCTCCGAACGATCGTCACTGATCAGGACGTATTCGCCGGTCCGAGGCTGGAAGTCGATACCGGACAGGCCACCGACAGTGGTGCCGTCGAAGTCCAGGTTGTGCGGCACGACCTGCGCACCGAGCAGCCGCACGGATGGGGCTGCGTCGAACACAACCGGCTCGGGTGCGCCCCGCGGGGGTGCCGCATTCGCGACAGGTGCAATGACACACGCGACCGCGAGGGTCGCCGCGAACAGGGTTTGTCTACGTCTGGCCACGACGGCTACGGTATCGAGGCGATCGGCCGGGCAGGTGAACAGCGCCCGAAATCACTGCCGGAGACGACGAAGCCCGCCACCGCACGCAGCGATGACGGGCTTTTGCCGTTATTGCGAAGCCGCAGCCTACTTACGCAGCGAGGCCGGGACCTCGAAGCGCTCGCCGTAGGTCTTGGCGAGGTAGTCGGCGCGGGCCACGAAGGCTTCCTGGCCGCCCGGGTAGCCGACGATGAACTGGTGCACGCCACCGGTCCAGGCCGGGAAACCGATGCCGAAGATCGAGCCGATATTGGCGTCGGCGGTGGTGATCAGCACACCCTCGTCGAAGCACTTCTGGGTCTCGATCGCCTCGATGAAGAGCATGCGGTCGATCAGATCCTGCAGCGGCACCGTGAAATCGGCGGTCGTCTTGAAGTGATCGCGCAGGCCCTGGAAGATGCCGATGCGCTTGCCGTCTTCGTCGTAGTCGTAGAAGCCGGCCTTCTCCAGGCGGCCCGGACGACCCTGCTCGACCAGGTAGTCGATGACGTCCTGGGCCGGGTGACGCTTCTTGCCCAGGGTGGCGTCGCCGTGCGAGGCGGCCTCGAGGGTCTCCTTGGCGATCTTCTGCATGAGCTTGAGGTTCAGCTCATCCGACAGCTGCAGCGGCGCGGCCGGGTAGCCCGCCTGCAGACCTGCCTGCTCGATGGTCGCAGGCTCGATGCCCTCGGTCAGCATGGCGATCGCCTCGTTGACGAAGGTGCCGATGACGCGCGAGGTGAAGAAGCCACGGCTGTCGTTGACGACGATCGGGGTCTTCTTGATGGCGAGGGTGTAGTCGAACACCCTAGCCAGCGCCTCGTCGGAGGTCTTCTCACCCTTGATGATCTCCACCAGCGGCATCTTGTCGACCGGCGAGAAGAAGTGGATGCCGATGAAGTCCTCCTGGCGCTTCACGCCGGTCGCGAGACCGGTGATCGGCAGGGTGGAGGTGTTCGAGCCGAGCAGCGCGTCCGCGTCGACGATGTCCTCGATCTCCTGGAACACCTTGTGCTTGAGCTCGGTGTTCTCGAAGACAGCCTCGATGACGAAGTCGACACCGGCGAAGTCGGCCGCATCCGCGGACGGCTTGATCCGGTCCAGCAGCGCCTTCGACTTCTCCTCGGTGGTCTTGCCACGCGAGAGGGCCTTGGCCTCGATCTTCTCGGAGTAGTTCTTGCCGCGCTCGGCCGCCTCGATGGTGACGTCCTTCAGCACGACCTCGTAGCCAGCCTTGGCCGAGACGTACGCGATGCCCGCGCCCATCATGCCCGCGCCGAGCACGCCGACCTTGCGGATCTCCTTCTTCGGAACATCCTTGGGTCGCGAGCCACCGTTGTTGATCGACTGCAGGTCGAAGAAGAACGCCTGAATCATGTTCTTCGCGACCGGGCCGGTCAGCAGGTGCACGAAGTAGCGCGACTCGATGAGCGACGCGTTGTCGATGTCGACCTGCGCGCCCTCGACCGCGGCGGACAGGATCGCCCGCGGCGCAGGCATATTGGTGCCCTTGAGCTGCTTGCGCAGGTTGGCCGGGAACGCGGGCAGGTTCGCCGCGAACGCCGGGGTGGACGGAGTGCCACCGGGGATCTTGAAGCCCTTCTTGTCCCAGGGCTGCACGCCGCCCTCGGGGTTGGCCTTGATCCACGCCTTCGCGGCGGGCACCAGCTCCTCGATCGAGCCGACGACCTCGTTGATCAGTCCGACTTCCTTGGCCTTCGCCGGGCGGTACTTGTTGCCCTGCAACAGCACCTGCATCAGCGCGCCCTGGAGGCCGAGCATGCGCACGGTACGGATGACACCGCCACCGGCCGGCAGCAGGCCGAGGCTGACCTCGGGGAGGCCGAGCTGCACGCCGGGCACGTCGGCCGCGATGCGGTAGTGGGTCGCGAGGGTGATCTCCAGGCCACCGCCGAGCGCGGCGCCGTTGATCGCGGAGACGACCGGCTTGCCGAGGGTCTCCAGGCGACGCAGCGCGCCCTTGATGTTGGCGAGCTCGTCCATGAGGGCCTGGCCGTCTTCCGGGCCGACCTTCATCATGTTCTTCAGGTCGCCGCCCGCGAAGAAGGTCTTCTTCGCCGAGGTCAGCACCACACCGGTGATGTTGTCCTTCTCGGCTTCGAGGCGCTCGACGGTCGCGGTCATCGAGTTCTTGTACAGCTCGTTCATCGTGTTGGCGCCCTGGTTCGGGTCGTCCATCGTCAATACGACGATGCCGTCCGAATCCTGCTCCCAACCGATCATGTTGGTCTCGCTCACAGCTCTGTGTCTCCTTGTGGATTAGCGGCGTCCGCGGGCCTGACGCGAACGCCGCTGTGGAATCTGAAGTCTCGGTTGGGGTTTAGACGCGCTCGATGATGGTGGCGACGCCCATGCCGCCACCGATGCACAGGGTGATCAGCGCATAGCGGCCGTTGCGGCGCTCGAGCTCGTCGACCATGGTGCCGGTGATCATCGCGCCGGTGGCGCCGAGCGGGTGGCCCATCGCGATGGCGCCGCCGTTGACGTTCAGCTTCTCGTCCGGGATGTTCAGGTCCTTCTGGAACTTCAACACCACGGAGGCGAACGCCTCGTTGATCTCGACCAGGTCGATGTCGTCGACGGTCAGGCCCGCCTTGGCCAGCGCCTTCTTGGCGGCCGGGGTGGGACCGGTCAGCATGATGGTGGAGTCGGCGCCGCTGGTGGCGGTGGCGACGACGCGCGCACGCGGGGTCAGGCCGGAGGCCTTGCCCGCCTCTTCGGTGCCGACCAGCACCAGCGCGGCGCCGTCGACGATGCCCGAGCTGTTGCCGCCGTGGTGCACGTGGTTGATCTTCTCCACGAAGTGGAACTTCTGCAGCGCAACAGCGTCGAAGCCACCCATCTCGCCGACGACGGCGAAGGACGGGTTCAGCTTGGCCAGGTCCTCTGCGGTGGTGCCGGGACGCATGTGCTCGTCTTTGTCCAGCACGATGATGCCGTTCTGGTCCTTGACCGGAACGACCGACTTGGCAAAGTAACCGCCGGTGGTGGCAGCGGCAGCCAGCTCCTGCGAGCGCACCGCGTAGGCGTCGACATCATCGCGGCTGAAGCCTTCGATGGTGGCGATCAGGTCGGCGGAAACACCCTGCGGAACGAAGTAGGTGTCGTAGTTGGTGGCCGGGTCCAGTGCCCAGGCGCCACCGTCGGAGCCCATGGCCACACGGGACATGGACTCCACGCCACCGGCGATGACCAGGTCGTCGAAGCCGGAGCGGACCTTCTGCGCGGCCAGGTTCACGGCCTCGAGGCCGGAGGCGCAGAAGCGGTTGAGCTGGAAGCCGCCGACGGTGTCGGGCAGGCCCGCCACGGTCACGGCGGTGCGCGCGATGTCCATACCCTGGTCGCCGACCGGGCTGACAACACCGAGGATGAGGTCGGAGATCCGGTCCTCTTCGAGGTTGGGGAAGCGGTTACGCAGCTCCTGGATCAGACCAACAGTCAGGTCGATCGGCTTCACCGAGTGCAGCGAACCCGTCTTCTTGCCGCGGCCACGTGGAGTGCGGATGGCCTCGTAGATGTAGGCCTCTGTGGTCATATCGGAGTGTTTCCTTCCTTGGGGTGCGAAGGCCGAACTTCCGTCCGTCCAAGCGCTCTCTGCGGTGGCGCCGCCTATCCGGCGCGGCCGCGGGTAACCTCGTCGACCGATCCTTCGACCGACCGTCCTGACGCTGTATAAAACTCGGCAAGCAGCGGCGGACGAACATTCCGGACGCCCAGACGCCTGGGCATACCATAGAACTTCGCCACACCGGAGCTCACGGCCACCCGTTCATACTACCGTGGTGTGCGAACTCCGGTTAACTTAACGTCGTCGAGGCGGGGCTTGTCAACCATCCAGCCGTGTGGCACCGAGCTCACTCTTGAGCAATTCGAGAGCGATCTCGTCGGGGTCGCGCCGCTCGCCGGGGGCCACCGGCTTTGCCGACTCGGCCAGCATCTCCCGCTCTTCCTCCGGAGTCGCAGGTGGCGGCACCCCATCCACCGGCGCATAGTCCACCGGCCCCGGGTCATCCGGTAGATCGGGGAAATCCGGCGGCGGAATGTCGTCCTCGGCCGCACGCGACCGCACGTCGGGACCATCGCTCGGCCGCTGCCCACTCCCGCTCCCCGCGGCATCCGCGGCCGCGCCACGAGCCTGGCTCGGCCGCGAGAATCGCGGCGGCGCGGCGGCATCCGAACCGCGGCCCGTCGCGGCGCCGGGTTCACGTGCCGACGCATTTCCGGTTTCGCGGGCGCCCGCACCCCGCCCGCGACCTGCCGCGGCCGTGGTGGCCGCCGGTCGCGGCGCGGGCGCGCCGGCCTCCCATCGCACCTCGTGATCGCGGCCGAGCACGGCCTGCACCGCAGATCGGACCGCCGCGAGATTCCGCGGATCGGACAGGCGCTGCGCCAACGGCGCGTGCTGATGGGCGAACACGATCACGTTCCCCTCCAGCCGCGACACCGACGCCCCGGACAGCAATGCCTGCACGGTGGGCCCGAACTCCCGCACCTTCGCGCGAATATCCGCCCAAGCCGCCTCGACCGCCCGCAACAGATCGGCGTCCTGCTGTACCGGGGCAGCCGCCGGAGCCTGCGCTGACGCAGCAGATTCCGGATCGACTTCCTCACGGCCCGTTGCCGCTGGCATCGAAATCTGTTGCACTGCTGCGGATTCCGTAGACTCTGCGGCCGGGGCCGGGGCAGCGTCCGGAGCGTGAGCGGCAACCGAGGTCCGCCCAGCGACCGAGGCCTGCCCAGGAACCGAAGCATCTCCAGCGGCTGGGATTCGCCCAGCGCCGGAGACCTGCCCACCAGCTGATGCGCTCCCAGCTGCAGAGGTTTGCCCAGCGACTGAGGTCTGGCCGCCCGGCGGCGGCTCAACTGCCGGGGCGGGCTCGGCAACCGGAGCAGCCGCGGCAACGGGGGTCGCCTGAGCGATCGGAGCCGACGCAGCGTTCGCGATGCGCCCAGCGTCCGCTACGTGCTCAGTGCTCGCAACCTGCTCAGCACCCGGGGCTTCTCCCGGGCCCGGGGTACGTCCGGCGGCCGGGATTTGCCCAGTGCCGGAAGCGGGTTCAACGACAGAAGTCGAGTCGGGGACCGGAGTGTGCTGAGCCGGCGGAGCCGACTGCGTGGCAGCGGGAGCCTGCGCGGTCGATTGCGGGGGCGCATTCCGGCCCGCGGCGGCATTCGGATCGGCGACTCCGGAGCCTTCGCTCGAGGCACGAGTCTCCCGTCGTGCCGCCGCCAGCAGTTCCGCCCCGCGGCGACGCGGTGGCTCCGCGGCCGAGCCCTGCGTAGGCGCGACCGGCGCCGAGGCGGGCGCGGGGCTCGGCGAGGCGACGCCTGCACCTGTCGCCTGCGGGACCACGCCACCGGCAATGCCGCGCTCGAGCTGCTCGATTCGCTGCAGGGTCGCCGATTCGGCATCCGATACCGAGGGCAACAGCATTCGGGCACAGACGATTTCAAGTAACAGCCGGGGCGCGGTCGCACCACGCATCTCACCGAGACCTTCGTGCAGCAGTTCGGCATGGCGAGCCAGGGTGGCAGGACCGAGACGCTGCGCTTGGTCGCGCATGCGCTCGAGCACATCGCCCGGTCCGGAGACGAGGCCGCGATCAGCGGCGTCGGGGACGGCGCGGAGCAGGATCAGGTCACGCAGGCGTTCCAGCAGGTCGACGGCGAAGCGGCGGGGATCGTGGCCGGCCTCCATGACCCGGTCGACGGTGCCGAACAGGGCCGCACCGTCACCGACGGTCAGGGCATCGATGGCGTCATCGATCAGCGCGACATCGGTGACGCCGAGCAGCGAGACCGCCCTCGGATAGGTGACGCCTTCGGGGCCCGCGCCGGCCAGCAGCTGGTCGAGCACGCTCAGGCTGTCGCGCGGCGAGCCGCCGCCCGCGCGGATCACCAGCGGATACACCGCCTCGTCGACCGGGACGTTCTCCTGCTCACAGATCTTTCCGAGCAGTCCACGCATAGTCGCGGGCGGCAGCAGCCGGAACGGGTAGTGATGGGTCCGGGAGCGGATGGTCGGCAGCACCTTTTCCGGCTCAGTGGTGGCGAAGATGAAGATCAGGTGCGCGGGCGGCTCCTCGACGATCTTCAGCAGCGCGTTGAAACCCGCGGTGGTGACCATGTGCGCCTCGTCGACGATGAATACCCGGTACCGGGACTCGGCGGGCGCATAGAAGGCACGGTCACGCAGTTCACGAGTGTCGTCGACACCGCCGTGGCTCGCGGCGTCCAGCTCGATCACGTCGAGGTTCCCCGGGCCGCCGGGGCCGAGCGCTACACAGGAGGGGCACACACCACACGGCGTCGAGGTCGGGCCCTGCACACAGTTCAGCGAGCGCGCGAGAATGCGGGCCGAGGACGTCTTGCCACAGCCACGCGGGCCGGAGAATAGGTAGGCATGACTGATCCGGCCGGTGTCGAGGGCGGTGCTCAGTGGGTCGGTGACGTGCTCCTGGCCCACCACCTCAGCGAATGTTGCCGGTCGGTACTTCCGGTACAGAGCCACGGCCAGAGGTTACCGGCGCGCACCGACAAAGAACATTCCCGCAGGCGCACGCACCCGGCGCGGCGCGGCAGCCGCCAACCCATGACCCAAAACGTGACATAGATCACAAGATGCACGAAGATTATTTCCGCCCGGATGATCAGCGATGAAGGTGGCAACGGGAGAGCAATCGCCCGCCGAGCGGGGGTCGAATCCGACACCTTGTCGCTTGACCACCCCTCTTGGCAAGCATTAGTTGAACTCACGCCCCGGTTTTCCGCCCGTTTGTGGAGATAACGAAACCATCAACTCGAGTGACATCGACGCTATCGGCTGGCTACCGTGGTTATCGGCAACTTCGGTAGCCAAACCTTCATCAGGTTGGTGGCCCCGGCCGGTCCCTCATCCCGACCGGGGCACAACCTGGAATCCGCAGGCAGTTCGCCGAACACTGACGCTTCCACCGGAGGGCCGTTTCCCCGTGCCGTCTTGTGACGACATCGCCGCCGCCTGGCTTTCGAGCACCGACTTCGCCGACAACCACACGGCCGTCGACCTGCTGAGCCGGGCGATCAGCCCACAGGATTTCGCGATCAAGCGCGACTCGCTGCCGGTGGCCGCCGCCGCCGACCCGGCGACCGCCGCAGCGATCCTGGAACTACTCGAGCGCGGCCAGGTGCCGACCATGGCTGCCATCCGGACCCTCACCGCACAGAACGAGATGCGACGCGAAGCCGAGCGCATCGAACGTCTCGGCCGCCGCGCCCAGCGCAGCATCGACGATTTCGGCCGTGTCCTCGCCCAGCTGGCCCACGACCACTGGACCGCACACGGCACCGGCCCCATCCGGCGCGACGTGTTGCAGTCCGAGCCGGTGATGGCCCTGATCAGGGACCGAATCGGCGACATCGCACCCGGCGCGGTGAAGCACCTCTGGCTGATCGAGCGCGCTCAGCGCGCCGGCTGGATCGCCTCGAATGCCGAGCCAGGATCACTGTGCGCGGCACGACGTTTCCACTCCGCCAAGTACGGCAACCGAGTGTCGCTACGCCCGGTCAACACCATCGGCACCCTGGTCGCGGGCTTCCTCGACGAGCACCTGACCGAGCACGGCCGCCCGCCGCGCTGGTCGGTCCTCGCCCACGATCTGCGTGACGACCGCGGCCGCCGGGTCTTCCACGACACCGCCGACGCGCGCACCCAGCAGCTGTGGCTCACCACCGCCGAGTGGATGGCGGTCTGCGAGGACCTCCCGGTGCCGGGCCGTCGCGGTGCGCGAGCGCTCGCCCGCAAGCCGAAACGCTGATCCACGGGCCGCGCTCGGCTAAAACACCTGGTGGTGCGCGGCCGGACCGTGACCATTCGGTAATTTCCTTGCAACGCATTCCTGCGTGAAAGGAGTTACCCGTGTCTTCAACCATCGATCCCGCGGCCACCGCCTGGCTGCTCATCAGCACTGCACTTGTGCTGCTGATGACACCGGCCCTGGCCATTTTCTACGGCGGGATGGTGCGCTCGACCGGCGTACTCAACATGCTGATGATGAACTTCATCGCCATCCCACTGGTGACCGTGGTCTGGTTGCTCGCCGGCTACAGCCTGGCCTTCAGCGAGGACGCGGGCGGCGGCCTGATCGGCAACCTCGGCCACTTCGGCATGACAGGCATCGACCCGAACACCGTGCACGGTTCGGTTCCCGAGCTGCTGTTCGCCACCTTTCAGCTGACCTTCGCCATCCTGACCGCGGCACTGGTCAGTGGTGCGATCGCGGACCGCGCGAAGTTCTCCGGCTGGATGGCGTTCGTGCCGTTGTGGGCGCTGGTGGTGTACGTGCCGATCGCGCACTGGGTGTGGGGTCCGGACGGCTGGCTGGCCTCCTTCGGTGCACTCGACTACGCGGGTGGGCTTGTCGTGGAGATCGCTTCTGGTGCGTCCGCGCTCGCGCTGGCAATCGTGCTCGGCCCGCGCATCGGATTCCGGATTGATCAGATGCGTCCGCACAACCTGCCCTTCGTGCTGCTCGGCGCGGGTCTGCTGTGGTTCGGCTGGTTCGGCTTCAATGCCGGATCGGCACTGTCCGCCAATGGTGTCGCGGCAGCGGTGTTCCTGAACACACTGGTCGCGGGCTGCCTCGGCATGCTCGGCTGGCTCGCGGTCGAACAGATCAGGGACGGGCGGCCGACCACCTTCGGTGCGGCCTCCGGCGTGGTGGCAGGTTTGGTCGCCATCACCCCGTCGTGTGGTTCGGTGAACACCCTCGGCGCGCTGATCGTCGGGCTCACGGCCGGTGTGGTGTGTTCGTTCGCGGTCGGCTGGAAGTTCAAGGCGGGCTATGACGACTCGCTCGATGTGGTCGGCGTGCACTTCGTCGGTGGTGTCGTCGGCACGCTGCTGATCGGCCTGCTCGCCAACCAGGTGATGACCGGCGGCGTCGAGGGCCTGCTCTACGGCGGTGGTGCGACCCAGCTCGGCAAGCAACTCGTCGGCGTGCTCGTGGTCGCGGCGTACGCGTTCGGTGTGACCTTCGCACTCGGCAAAGGCATCGACCGTGTCATCGGCTTCCGGGTGACCAAGGAAGACGAGACCGCGGGCATCGACTTCGCACTGCACGCCGAGACCGCGTATGCCGAAGGCGTGCACGGACATGCGCCGCGCCGGTTCGGTGAGGGACACTTCGGCCACCCGCACGGCGGCGCCGAAGGCCGGGACCGCTGACCCGCGAGAACGCAGGCACCTGGCTGCCGCATCGGACCGGTGTTGTGACGACACCGGTCCACGGGCGACCAGCAGGTGCCGCCGCCGGGCCCGTGTCGCCGTACGCCGTTGTCAGCTCACCGCACCAGCCGGAGCGGTGAACGTATTGCACTGTGCCGCACGGTTTTTATCCACACCGGTCTCGAACCAAGCGCCGCCGTTCTCCGCGGTGCCGTGATCGCGCATATCGCCGCGCTGATCGCCGCGGCCGTGCGCATCCCGCTTGGCAAGGCTGATCTGGTTGCCGGTCAGCGAGCCACCGCCGGACGCGGACGCCATGTACATGCCGTCGAAACAGTTGGCCTGCAACTCGACTCGGCGCGAGAGCTCCAGACCCTTTTCGCTGCGCGCACCCGCGTCGACCCGCTCACTGTTGGCTTTGCGCAGGATTCCCGACATGGCCTGGACATGATGGCCGTACTCGTGCGCGAACACCGAAAGGTAGACCACCCAGTTGTCTTTGAACAGCTCGGTCTGCAGCTGGCTGATCGGCATGTAGATGGTCTTGTTCGCCGGGCAGTAGAAGGCCGCGAAATTACTGGTGGTTCCGGTGCACGGCGTGGTGATGCCCGAGGTCGTCGCGCTGACATTGAGCGCAGGCGGCTGAAACGGCAGATTCGACTTGGCCAGCACCGGTTTCCATGCCGCCTCCAGGCAGCCCGCGGCCGACTCGAAGAACTTGCGTGCCGTGTCCACCTGGGTGCCCCACGGCGAGTAGTTGCAGCGCGCGGGAACCAGGGTCGAGCTCGGATCGGTCAGCAGCGGGTTGGTCCCTGTCTCCGCGCGGCCTGCCGCGCCACTGGGATCCGGCGTGAAGGTCAAGCTGGGCGTGGGTCCCGACGACTCGGCGCTGTGCCTACCCGTCGAAATCGCGTAGCGCACCAGGGAACCCGCCACCAGGAACACGATGACCAGCAGCAGCGCCGTCAAACCACCGCCACGTTTACGGGGCGGGCCGGGCGGACGGCCGGGTGGGCCGTAGGGCATCGGCGGCGGCATAGGCGGGCGGAATCCGGGCGGCGGATAACCAGGGGGCGGACCGTATGCGGGCGGCGGGCCATATCCCGGAGGCGGTTGATAGCCGGGCGGTGGGCCGTATCCGGGCGGGGGCCCATAGCCGGGCGGCGGCGGAACCGGACGCCCACCAGGCGGAACCGGTCGATAACCGTACGGTGGTTGTGTCACTCCCCCGTACCCCCTCATCTCATGATCGCCGACAGCCGCTGACGCAGAATAGCAACTTGTCTAGAGTAGGCAGCCATGCTGACTTTTCGGGGGGGCGCCGCTGCTAGGGCCGCAGCGCTGATTCTCGCAACCGCGGGAATGATTGCGGCCGCTCCGTTTGCCCACGCTCAGCCCGAGCCCGATGGTGTGCACATCACCGCCGATCTGAAACTCAGCACGCAGGGCGTGCTCGAGGTCGTCGAGCAGGTGGTCGTGCCTGCCGACGGCGAGTTCAAGATGTCGCTGCCGCTGCGGCTCAAGGTCGGCGCGGACGTCGAACGCGTCTTCAAGGTCACCGATGTCGACACCAAGGGCTCCGGCACCGCGACGGTCGCGAACGATCAGTTCACCATCGACGCGAAACCAGGCGATTCCACCTTCACCTACGCGATCCACAACACAGTCAGTGATGCGCCGGGCACCCAGGTCTTCCGCTGGCTGGGCATAATCAATGCCGATGTCGCCTCGATCAGCGCATCGTTGATCAGCCCGTCCTACGAAATGGGCATCGTAGACTGCAAACTCGGCTCGCCCGGGAACCTCAGACAGTGCTCCGACCTGCACATCGAGGCGGACGGGGTGCTCTTCTGGGAGCAGACCGATCTGCACAAGGGCGACACCATCGATCTGACATTGCAGCTGCCGCCCGGCACGGTCCCGTCCAACGCCGACGTCCGCGGCGGCGGCGAATCCGGCCCGTTCGCTGTCACCACACCGGTTCTCGTCGCCTTCGGAGTGCTACTGCTCGCGCTGGCCGGACTTGCCGCCTTCGTGCTGCGGGCGCGACGCGAAAATGCCGCTGCCGGAACCGGATCGAACACTATCGATCCGCTGCTGCGCGAGGGCGACCGGGTGCAGTTCACCTCCCCCGACGGCATCCTGCCCGGCGAAGCAGGCCTGGTGCTCGACGAACACGCCGATCCCGCCGACATCGCAGCCACGGTGGTGGATCTCGCGGTGCGACGCTATCTGTGGATCACTCCGATCGGCGACTCCGACTGGCGGATCAACCGGGTCAACGCTCCCGACGACCAACTGCGCGACTACGAGAAGGCGGTCTACCAGACCCTGCTGCCCGCGGGCACGGACTCGGTCACCATCACCGAACTTCGCGCGCCCGGCCGCGTGCAGGCCCAGCCGGTCCGCACCGCCATGCTCGCCGACGCGGTTGCCCGCGGCGCGTTCATCGCACGGTCCGGCCTCGGTCCGACGACCTGGCTCGGCGGTGGCCTGATCGTTGCGGGCATCGCGACGACCATCGCACTCGCCGCCACCTCCGGCCACGCCCTGGTCGGCGTCGCCATCCTGCTCGCCGGCATCGCGACCTTGCTGCTGCCCCGCTACCTGCCTGCCCGCACCGCACCGGGCCGCGCGCTCGCCGGGCAGGTCCGCGCACTGCAACGCGGCCTCGATGTGACTGTGCGCGAACAGATTCCGCCCGCCGACCAGGAACTCGTGTTCTCCAGGGCGCTCCCCTTCACCGTGATCAGCGGCCGCGCCGACAACTGGATCCGCGCCTTCCGTGACCTGAACCCCGCCGCGGACTCCCAACCCGGCCTCTATTGGTTCGGCAGCTTCGAACGCGACCACAACCTCCAGCGCTTCGCAGGCCACTTCCCATTCTTCATCACCGCGCTCGAAGGACTCTTCAGCACTTCGGGCGGCAACAGGTAGGTCAGGGCAAGCCGGCGGAGCACACCGCCGGCCGGGCTCATGGCCCGGCCGTCAGCTCCTAGCGATCGGTCGTCCCAGCGATCAGTCCACAGTCACGGTGCGGCGCATCGCGGACAGCGGATCCGCGTAGAGCGCGCTGAGCGAGGTGACCACAGCCGCGAATTCCTGGACCTTGCCGCCGAATCCGCTGATTCGGATGTCGGTGGGCGGCAGGGTCGAGGACTGTTGGAAGGCGCGCGCCACGTGGGTCACGGCCGGGCGGTAGCCGGTGAAGGCCTGACCGCCCAGAATCACCCGGTCCGGGTTGAGCATGTCCCGGACCAGCGCCACGGTCTGGCCGAGCGTGGTCGCCCGCTCCGCAAGCAGTTCCTCGGCCGGCTCGGAACCCGCCTCGGCGGCCCGGTACAGATCGGCGATGGTCGAACCCGCGGTGCCGTTGTAAGCCGGAATGATCCCGCGTCCGACGGCCCTCGCGTGCAGCGACCGGTCACCGACCGTCACCTCGAGGCAGCCGCGCCGGCCGCAGGGGCACACGACATCGGAGCCGGTCGGCAGGTGCGCGATCGAGCCGGGCCCGTTGCTCGGCGTGTGCACACGGCCGTCCAATGTGACTGCGACACCGGCGGTTTCGCGGACGTAGAAGTACAGGCTGCTGCCGCGTTCGGATCCGGCGCCGCGCGCGTCACGCTGGTCGGGAGTCGGAAGCAGCAGCTCAGAAGCCGCCATGGCCTCCACATGCGGCGCGACCGAAACCGGCAGCTCGAGCACCTCGCCGAGCACCGAGCCGATCTGTGCGCCCTTCCATTCCAGCTTGGGGTGGTCGACCACGCCGGTGAGCGGGTCGACCCGACCGCCGATCGCGACACCGGCCCACAGCGCCTTGCGCCGGTGCCAGCGCTGCAGGAAAGCCTTGGCGCTGCGGGCGACGGTCGTGGTCGCGAAGTCCTGACCGGTCTGCGGGGTGGCGATGGCAAGTCCACCGAGGATCCGCCCGCGCAAATCGGCCGCGATGATCTTGGTGGCTGCGGCGCCGATGTGAATGCCGAGGGTCAGGTACGCCTCGTGGTCGATCTCGAAAGGCACCCGCGGACGCCCCACCGCACCTGAGGCGGTCAGGTCGGGACGTTCCCGCAGCAGGCCCGCGGCGAGCAGCGCGGACACCTGACGGTTGACCGTCGCGATGCTCAAACCCGTTGTGCGCGCGGCATTGTCGCGGGAAACCGGACCACCGGTCGCGGCGCGTAGCACGGCTGCCGCCGGATTGTCGGCGATGCGGAGTTCCGGTGCGACAACGGGCCGCTGAACACGAACACGACCGTTCGCAACCCGGGAGAGGGGTCGCTCGAGAGTGAGGGACATATGAAGATTCCTTGCCGAAGTCCCGTAACTACGGGACGTGCCTACATGTGTGGCGACGAGGCAGCGCGCGAGTACGAAGAATCGCTCAGCTGCAGCGGCAGGAACGACACAGTTCCCGCGTCAGCGGCAGCCGCAGACCCAGTGCGGCGGTCACGTAAGTGACCCGCAGTGCGGTCGGGCGGCTAGTAGACATGGGATCAAAGTTAACACCGAAATCGCCGCCCACCAAGCCCCCTCGACAGCTCGGGCGAATCCCAACATAGTAGCGCGCTCCGAAATCCTTGGCCCACACCGGGTTCCGATCCCCTGTGGCCCAGCGCACGAAGGGTCCAGAAATGCCGAATGGGGCCGCCGATACGGCGACCCCATCGGGTGACTTGCTTTCCCCTTACGCGGCTTCGGCGACCACCTGACGGCGGGCCAGCAGTGCGGTGGCCGAGGCGGCGAGTCCGATCAGCGCGACCACGGTGACCAGGTACAGGCCGGGCCGGTACTGGGCGATGCTGGTTGCAGCGCCACCGCTGATCAGACCGGTGACGACGGCGAGCACGACCGCCCCGCCGATCTGACCGGAGGTCTGCACCAGACCCGAGGCCAGGCCCTGCTCATGGTCGGCGATGCCCTCGGTGGCCTGGACCATGACCGAGGAGAAGCCGAGCGCAAAGCCGAGGCCGAGCAACAGGAAGGCAGGCAGGTAGTCGACGACGTAGGTCGGGTCCGCGCTGCCGCCGAAGGCGATGAACCAGAGGTAGCCGAGCACGAACGAGGCCATCGAGGCGATGATCATCGGAGTCGTGCCGTAGCGGTCGATGAGCTTGCCCGCGACCGGCGACAGGATCGCCACGATGATGCCCGCCGGAGCCAGCGCGAGCGCCATCTTCAGCGGCTCCCAGCCGAGGGTGTTCTGCAAGTACAGCGAGACGATCGTCTGGAAGCTGATGTAGGAACCGAAGATTGCCAGCGCGGCCAGATTGGCCCGCACGATCGACTTGACCTTGAAGATGCTCAGCCGGACCAGTGGATGGGCGACCTTGTTCTCCACCACGAAGAACGCGCTGAGCAGCGCGACGGCGACGACGGCGGTAGCGAGCACGCTTGCGGTGAGGCCCTTTTCGGGTGCGGTGACGATCGTGTAGACGGCGGCGAGCATGCCACCGGTCAGCAGTGCGGCGCCCGCGAAGTCGATGCGGCCATTTTCCTTTTCGATGTTGCGCGGCACCACGATGTAGGCGGTGACGACGACTGCGGCGACGACAACGACCGGCACGTAGAAGGTCAGCCGCCAATCGATGCCGGTGAGCAGACCCGAAACGATCAACCCGGAGGCGTATCCGGTGGCGCCGAAGACCGTGAAGATCGACAGCGCACGGTTGCGATCATGACCTTCTTTGAAGGTGGTGGTGATGATCGACAGGGCAGCCGGTGCGGTGAACGCGGCGGCGACGCCCTTGACGATGCGACTCGCGATGAGCAGCGCGCCGTCGTCGACGAGTCCGCCTGCCAGCGAGGCCACACCGAAGACCACCAACGCGGTCAGGAAGACCTGGCGGCGTCCGAGCAGATCGGCGGCCCTGCCACCCAGCAGCAGCAGGCCGCCGTAGCCGAGGATGTAGCCGTTGACGATCCACTGCAGGCTCTCGGTGTTCAGCCCGAGTTCCGATCCGATGGACGGGAGTGCGACGCCGACCATCGACACGTCGAGTGCGTCGAGGAACATCGCCAGGCCCGCCACGAACAGCACGGCCCACAGCTTGGGACCCCAACGACCTGGGACGTGATCGGTTGATGCGGTGTTCAACGCCTCTGGGGCGGTAGCTGTCATAGTCACGCCGGTAAATTTAGATGCATACGCATTAAATGTCAACGCATCTAATGCAGGTGCACAAACCGCCTGGTCGGACGAGGCACAGCGAAAGGCCCCACCCGGTCGAGAACCGGGCGAGGTCTGTTTCCGCGGCGGTGACGACCGTGGATGCCGGTTGCGCGGAGCGAACTACTCGGCCGGAGCCAGAGCAGGTGCGGCCGGTGCGTTGAACGGGTGATTGATCGTGGTGAACGGGCCGGGCGGCGGCGGTCAGCCCGTCGCCGCCGCCGTCAGGCCTGCGACAATGCGTCGTTGGCAGACCAGGACGAGTATCACCAGCGGTGTAGTGGTCGTGACTGCCGCGGCGGCGATATCACCCCAAGGAATCGAGTACATGCCGGTGAAGTTCGCGATCCCCACTGGAGCGGTTTGACGGGTAGGGCTCGAGACCAAGGACAGGGCGAGTAGAAACTCATTCCACGACGCAATGAATCCGAGCAAGGCAGCGGGCACGATTCCGGGAGCAGCAAGCGGGACGGTGATCGACCACAGCGTACGTATCGGTCCCGCGCCATCGAGTCGCGCTGCGTCGTAGATTTCGTGGGGAATGGTGCGGAAGTGATTCGCGACGACAACGAATATCAGCGGCAGCGACAGTCCGGCGTAAACGGCTGCCAGTCCGGCATAGGAGTTGAGCAGTTGCAGCCGCAGCAACGCCTGGTAGATCGGGGTCACGATCGCGACCTGGGGGAACACCGACACGCATAGGACGCCGGCGACGATCGCGCCGCGGCCGGACCTTCGCCGCTGTGTCACCACGTAGGCGGCGGCCGTGGCGAAGACCAGCGCCACGGCGGTGGCGCAGGCGGCGACGATCAGACTGTTGCGCATGTACTGGGTGAAGCGCTTTGTGCCGAACACGTTTCGGTAGTGCTGGAGGGTTCCGTCCGATATCGGCAGCCAGTGGGGGGTGAACTCGGCAAGGTTGCGGTCGGGCTCGAACGAAGTGACGACTTGCCAGGCGAACGGGAACAGCGACCATCCAACGATGGCGCATACCAACAGGATAAATCCCCAGCGACGCAACGGCGCGATCGGCTTGCGACTCACGACCGGCCGTCCCGACGGATCTGTCGCAGGATAAAAATCCCGAAGACACCGGCGATCCCGACCTCCGTGATGAACGTAGTGGTGGCGATCGCCGAGCCTTGACCGATATCGAGACCGGAGAACAGCGTGTTGTAGGCGTAGGTCGACAGCGTCTCGGTAGTGCTGGCGGGTCCGCCACCGGTCACCGCGTACGGCAGGTCGAAGACGCGCACGGCGTCCAGCGCCCGCAACAGAGCCGCCACCAGCAGGCTCGGCAGCAACAACGGCAGCCGGATCCACCAGAAATAGCCCCATGTTGAAACGCCGTCCAGGCGAGCGGCCTCTTCCAGCTGGGGAGGGCAGGTCTGCAACCCGGCCAGCAGCAACAGTGCCATGAACGGGGTGGTCTTCCAGATATCGGCCACCATCAGGGTTGGCATAGCCAGGGTGGTGGAGCCCAGGAAACTGATCGGCGCGACAACCACATGGGTTTGAACCAGAAGATAGTTGACAATCCCGCCCTGATCGAACAACCAGTTGAACATCCGCCCCGTCACGATTGTGGGAATCGCCCACGGCACCAGGACAATTGCGCACACGAGGCCGCGCCCACGGAACCTGACATCGAGCACGAGGGCGATGGCGATGCCTAACAATGTCTCAACAAACGTTGTCACGGCGGCGAATTCGATAGTCTGCCACCACGCTTGCCAGAACAGGCTATCGCCCTGCAAGCGTCGGTAGTTGGCCATGCCCGTGAAGTGATCGGCGCCTTCCACCAAGTTGGTGTCGCGCAAGGACATCCATATGGTGCGTGCCACCGGAATCAGAGAAACCACGAAAACGGTGGCAAGCATTGGTGACACTAGCGCAATCGAGCCGCGCCAATCTCGAACCAATCGTGAGCTGACTATTCGCACAACAGCTTTCAGCTCAGTATCTCCGCAATTCGGCTACCGGTTGCTTGCAGATGCGATGCCACATCGCCGGTGGCGAGCGCAGCGGACACCCCGGCCTGCAGCGCCAGGCTGACCTGCGCGTACTTCGGGGTTTTCGGGCGTGACACGCCCGCGGTGAAGACATCGCGCAACAACACCATGAACGGATTCGACCGGGCGAGCTCCGGATCGTTGTATACCGCAGGGCGGCTGGGCGCCAGACCGAGTTGGGACGCGCAGATCAATTGCGTTCCCGGACTCGACATCCAGGTCAAGAAGTCGATTGCCGCACTCTTCTTCGTGCTTGCCGCGTTCATGCCGAGCTGATATCCACCCAGGCACGACGTGCTCGTTCCGCCGGGAAATGCGGGCAGCTTGGTGACCGCCACCTTCCCAGCCACCTGAGACGTCGACGGATTCTGGGCGTTGTTCCATACGTATGACCAGTTGCGGAGAAAGGCTGCGCGGCCACCGAGGAACGGTAGTTCGCTGGGCACCTCGTCCCAGGACTGTACGTCGCGTGGGCTGATTTTGTACCTATTGAAGGTGTCGACCATGAACTGGACTGCAGCGACCGCGGCCGGGTCGGCGAGGGTTACCGTCCGGCCATCGGGGCCGAGGATCGAGCCCCCGTTCGAACCAATGAATTCCACAAGGTTGCATACCACGATCTCCTGCTGCCTACCCTGCCAGGCGAAGCCGTTGACCACTGCCGACTTGTCCAGCAACAACTGGGCGGCGGCGACGAGGTCGGACCAGGCGGCCGGAACCTCGATGTTCGCCGCCTGCAACAGATCTTTGCGGTAATACAGCATTCCCGCGTCGAGATACCAAGGCAGTGCATGCAATTCATTCATGTATGTACACGCGTCGACCGCGCCGGGAAAGTACTGTGCGCGCGTCGGGAGATCTACGTAGCTGTCGAGTGGGGCCGACCATCCAGCATGCGCGAACTCGGCGATCCAGACAATGTCTGCGGTATAGACGTCGATGTCGCCGCTGCGTTGGGACAGCGATCGCACCAGCTGTTGGTGAACCTGTGTGCTCTGGTTGGGGGTGGGCAGCTCCCGCAACTCCACGTACACCTGACTCTGCGAGCTGTTGTACTCGTCGACGATCTGGCCAATTTCCTTCTGGGCGAAGAACTTTGCGCAAGCGAAGGTAATGGCGGTCCGTCCACTGGAGGTGGCGGGGTTGCCACAGCTTACAAGCCCCGGCACCACCGCGGAGGCCACGGCTGCGGCAGCCTTGGCGAAGGTTCGCCGCGAAAGCTCGGTGGTGTCAACGGAAGCCGACACAGACATCGCGCACTCCTTTATGGCAGAAGGCCACACGGCTTCCCCAGGCTAGTGGTCGGGAGGTACTCGCCCTATCCAGGAATGGGAACCCGGGTGGCGGCCGGAGTTCGCGACGCCCGCATCATCGGCACCCGGATTCTGCCCGGCTGGACGCGGCGACGGTTGCGATCCGTCGGTGGCCCGAAGAACCGACTGGTCGGACCGACCACGGCGAAAGGCCCCACCCGGTCGAGAACCGGGTGGGGCCTGTTTCCGCGCCGGTGACGACCGCGGATGTCGGTTGCGCGCAGCGACCTACTTGGCCGGAGCCGGAGCAGCAGGTGCGGCGGGGGCAGCCGGCGCGTTGAACGGCTGGTTGATGGTGGTGAAGTACTGAATCACCGCACCGATCGCCACCGGAGCCGTGATGAAGATCTGACCCAGCACGGTACCGACCGCACCGACCAGGGCAACACCCGCAATGCAGCCGACAGCAGCCGCGGGGAGGAACGGCCCGAACAAGCCGACGATGGTGCCGAGGGCGACCGTGCCGGCCAGGATGCCGCCGAGGACGCAGCCGATGGCCGCGCCGCCGAGCCCGCCGACCAGGGTGCCGACAGTCGCACCCATAGAGATGGTGCTCGTCAGCCGGGTCCAGGCGGCCAGCTCACGGTCGTACTCGGTCTTCCACGGCGCCTTGTCCTCATACGGCAGGGCAACCGGCTTGTAGACCGCCTTGGCCGCATCGATCTGCGGAGTGAGAGTCGCCGTGCGGCCGGAGATTTCGGTCGCGATCGGGAACTCGAACTCGTCGATGCGGAACTTCAGCGGTGTGCCTGCGACAACAGTGCCGTCGGCGGCCTTGATCTTCAGTGCGTCGTCCTCGACGACGAGCGAGCCGGCATCGATGGTCACGATCGACTGCGTTTCGGTGGTCTGGGCGGTGAAATTGATTGCGTCGCCGGTCTGTTCGGTCGCCGCCGGCGCCGCGCCGGAGGTGCCCGAAGCAACCCCGGTCGCGATGGTCACCAGCGCCGCGACAACGGCTAGCTTCCTCATCCTCATGTACTGCAATCCCTCATCTCAGGTGGAGCTTCCGAGGGCAAAGCATCGACGAGAAATCACGAGGGGACGAGGGAAAAACGCAGACAGATTCCAAATAGGCAAACCTGGAGCGAACAGAATGGAAACTACTTCGCCTTCGCGGCAGCCTTGGCCTGCTTCTTGAACGCGCGCACTTCCAATAGCGACTCGGCATCGACGATGTCGGCGGCGGACCGGCGCGAACCCTGCTCCGAGTAGGCCCCCGCCGCCGCTTCCCAGCCTTTCGGACGCACTCCGAGCTGCTTGCCGAGCAGGGCGAGGAAGATCCGCGCCTTCTGATCGCCGTATCCGGGCAAGGCGTTCAGGCGCTTGCGCACCTCTTTGCCGTCCGGGTCGCCCGCAGTCCAGATCGCCTCGACGTCGCCGTCGTAGTGCTCCAGCACATACTTGGCGAGCTCCTGGGTCCGGCGTGCCATCGACCGGCCGTAGCGGTGAATCGCCGGCGGCGTCGCACAGAGTTCCTCGAACTCGGCGGAATCGGCCTCGGCGATCCGGTGGATGTCGAACCCACCCATCCGGTCGGCGATCTTCTTCGGACCGCGGAACGCGTGCTCGAGTGGAAACTGTTGATCGAGCAGCATGCCGACCAGCAGCGCGAACGAACTCTCCGACAACAACTCGTCCGCCTCCGGGTCCTGCGCGAGGCACAGCTTCACAGTCACGGACTTCCTTTCCCGGTCTTCGACGCCACGATCGACTCGTCCTCGATCATCTCATCAACCGACCGCGCGTGGTCTCGGCCACCCGGATCAGCGGAAGCCCTCGATCGTGATGCACCTCACAGACCTGCCGTGCGATGTGGTAAGCCCCCGCGTAGGCTCTCGGCCATGCCTCAGACGACGGCCGAACCGAGGGACGGAATCGGGCCAATGGATTCGCACGGATTGCGCCCGGACCGCTTCGACAGCGCGGGTCAGGATCAGTTGGTCGATGTACGCGATCTACATGCGGCACTGCCCGGCATCCGGAGACTCCGGACCTGGGCCCACGACGCACTCGCACTGCAGCCGGGCGAGCGCGCGGTCGACATCGGCTCCGGCTCCGGATCGGAAGTGCTCGCCTTCGCGGACGCGGTCGGACCGACCGGAACCGCGATCGGCGTCGAACCCGACCCGCACCTGCTCGCTGCCGCCGAACGCCGCGCGGCCCAGGCCGAGTCGACCGCCAAATTCCATTCCGGCGATGCCTACGGCCTGCCCTTCGGCGCCGACAGTTTCGATGCGGCGCTGTGCGAGCGGGTCTTCCAACATCTGACCGCGCCGATCCGCGCCGCCAACGAGATCGCGAGGGTGCTACGTCCCGGCGGCCGGGTTGTGGTGGTGGACAGCGATTGGGGCACCGCGATCGTGCATCCCGGCAATCGTCAGGTGGTCAGGGAGGTCGTCGACACCCTGCTCTCGGCGACGACCAACCCGCTGTCGGGCCGGCTGCTGCCCGGACTGCTGACCAAGGCAGGCCTGGTCATCGATGAGATCGGCTCCCATGCGCTGGTACAGGACCGCAGCGTCGGCGCCGGTGCGCTGGTCAATCGGATCTCGGCAATGGCGGTGGCGCGCGGCGTCATCACCGAGGCGCAGCGCGATCAACTGATCGCCGACCTCGAGGCGGGCGCCGAGAGCGGCGATATCCATCTGTCGGTGACCATGTTCGCCGTGCTGGCCCACAAGCCGCTCTGACCCACGGGAACGCGACAGCGGGCGCCCACCGGATTCGGTGGGCGCCCGCTGTCGTTGCGGGCTACTTGCCGAGGAGCTTCTCGGTGGCGGCCAGCAGCACACAGGTCGCGAGGCCGTCCATCGCCTTCTCGAGTTCGGCTTCCTTCGGGAAGCTCGGCGCGATTCGAATGTTTTTGTCCTCCGGATCATTCCGGTAGGGGAACGCCGAACCCGCCGCGGTCAGCGCAATCCCGGCGTCCTTGGCAAGCGCGATCACCCTGGCCGCGGTGCCTTCGAGCACATCGAGGCTGATGAAGTAGCCCCCCTTGGGTTCGGTCCAGGACGCTACCTTCGATGCGCCGAGCCGGTCCTCGAGAATCCGCAGCACCAGCGCGAACTTCGGTTCGAGGATGGCGCGGTGCTTCTGCATGTGGGCACGCACACCGTCGGCGTCCTTGAAGAAGCGCAGGTGCCGCAGTTGGTTGATCTTGTCCGGGCCGATGCTCTTCTTCGACGCGTGCCCGAGGTACCAATCCAGGTTCGCCGTCGAGGCGCCGAGGAAACTGACTCCCGCACCCGCGAAGGTGATCTTGGAGGTGGAGGCGAAGACGATGGGGCGGTTGGGGTTTCCGGCCGCGGCGGCCAGTCCGAGCACGTCGATGACCGGGGCGGCGGTGTCGGTCAGTGGATGCACCGCATAGGCGTTGTCCCAGAACAATCGGAAGTCCGGCGCGGCGGCGGGCATCGAAACCAGTTCCCGAACAACCTCTTCGGAGAACACCACACCGGTCGGGTTGGCATAGTTCGGCACTGCCCACAGCCCCTTGATCTGCGGGTCGTTCGCCAAAAGCTCTGCGATGGTGTGGGTATCGGGGCCGTTGTGGTTCATCGGGACCGGGATCATCTCGAACCCGAGCGCCTCGGTGATCGCGAAGTGCCGGTCGTAGCCGGGGCTCGGACACAGGAACTTCACCGTGGGCTCGGCCGCCCAGCGCTGTTTCGACTCGGGCGTGCCGTACAGCATCGCGTAGGTGATGACGTCGTGCATCAGCTCCAGGCTGGCGTTGTTGCCCGCTATCAGGTTGTCCACCGGAATGCCGAGCAGCTCACCGAAGATGGCGCGCAGCTCCGGGAGTCCGTGCAGCCCACCATAGTTGCGGCAGTCGGTGCCGGTGCCGTCACGGAAGTCGCCGGCACCGGGCAGGGAAAGCAGCTCCGCGGACAAGTCGAGTTGTTCCGGCGAGGGTTTTCCCCTCGTCAGGTCCAGCGTGAGCTTCTCGGTCCCGAGCGTCGCGTAATTCGCGTGTTGGGTCTCGTGTTCCGACACGAGCTCCGCGTGGCTCATCAAACCGATCTGCGTTTGCCGGGGCATCCTGGGCAGCCTTTCGAAGCAGCAAAAGGGGCGAGTGGTGACGTCCGGCCGTTGTCCGTATGACCGCCGGCGGACCGCTGTTCACGTTACCCGGCGGTTGCTCCGAATTGGAGTGGATAAGCGGCTCGGGATCGTGGACCCGCCGAGCGCTGAAATTAAGGGGACCCCGCGCACCCGGCAGAGCCCGTTGACCCTTGCTGCCTTCCGGCCCTGGGGGAGTTCACAGGATGCGCGCCGCGCGGGATCCGTTGGCCAGTGTAGCGGCTCCTCGATCACACCCCACCATCCGGGGCCCGCGCGCACTCGCGAGCACTGGTTACGATCTTTCCAATATCGGAGGGGCTTCCCCACCGTACGAGGGGATCGACAGGTGACAGACAAGAATCCGCCGCACGGCGGCCACGAGGTGCCGGCACCGGCGGCGTCCAGCGACGCGGAGCCGACACCCCAGTGGTGGGAAGCTCCGACCACCAGCGACAGCTCCGGATCTTCGTCGGGCGCCGACCCGACGATGGTCCGGGTACCAGGACAGTTCGACGCCTACACGCCGCCACCGCAGCCCTACGCACCGCCACCAGGGCCGTACCCACCGCAGCAGCCGTACACGCCACCGCAACAGCAGTACGCGTCGCCACAGCAGCCCTATGCACAGCCGCAATACGCACAGCCCGCTCCCCCACCCCCTGGACCGCCCAGTTATCCACAGGCGCCCGTCTACGGCGCCGGCTACCCAGGTACGCCCCCGCGGCGGCGGAGCAACACGGGGTGGATCATCGGCGGCATCGCCGCGCTGGTCGTGGTCATCGCCCTGATCGGCGGCCTGGTCGTCGCGGCGAAGAGCATCGGCGGCGACAGCAAGTCATGGACCGGCGATTACGCCATGGACAAGGTGACGGACTCGTGCAGCCTCATCACGCCTTCGGTCCTCGCACGGTGGGCGCCCACCCAGAAGGAACTCACGCACACCGAGGACCAGCCCGACAGCGACTACGGCGGCGGTTCGCTGAACTGCGATGCCAAGTACGAGGGCACCAGCATCAACAGCGCGTCACTGACCATGGACGCGGACTTCGCGAGCAAGTACGGGTCGCCGCATTACAACATCTGGAAGGACATCGACACCGGTACCTCGGGCACCGGACGGAGCTCCGGCGCTGTGAGCGGACTCGGCGAAGAGGCGTACTTCGCCTACCGCGAGGACACGTCCACATCCTTCAACTCGCTGGACTACACAATCGGCGTGCTGGACAGCAATCTCTCCCTCCAGGTCGAGATCAGCATCTACTCGAAGACCTCGATCGACCGGTCCGCAGTCGCCGCCGCCGCCGAGGCGCAGGCCCGCCAGGTCATGGCAGGCCTGCGAAAATAGCTCCCCAGCAGGCCCATTTGGCGACCGACGGGGGGCACCCGCTATGCTGCTCCACGGAGGATTCGCCTAGTGGCCTATGGCGCTCGCCTGGAACGCGGGTTGGGTTAACGCCCTCAGGGGTTCAAATCCCCTATCCTCCGCCACGGCAAACGCCTCTGACCAGATCTTACCGGCTGGTCAGAGGCGTTTTTCGTCATGACCTATCCGTGACGGCAAACGCTCAGCATTGTTGACCATAAGTCCTGTTCAGGGCGGTTTTCATAGCCTCTTACAGTCGTTTCCGCAGGCAGAGGGCGTGTTGACCGCGTCAACAAACCTCGGGATAGGGGATCGTCTCCCCTATTGGGTGGAGCGAGGTTGCCACCGACCGCAGTGGTGCTGTCGTGAGGAACTCGGCGCCTCCCTGTCGGTGCACAACTCCGCCGACTGGTTCAACTGCTACGGCCGCGTCGACGCCCGCGAGGACCTCTGCGACAGCCCCATGCATGGCGGCGACACGATGTCGTGCTCGTCCGCCGGCGAATGCGCACCCCAGGGCGCGGCCGGATCGAACTGATGCCTGCGGGTCCCCGACCGCCCGTCACTCATCATGATTCGGTGACCGGAATGGCTGATCGACGCCCCCAACGGTCATCCCCGCCACCAGCTGCACCGCACCGGGCCGGCGACCGACCCTTGGCTAATCCTCTTGCAGCGCTGGGCATTACCCGGCTCACCGGCTACGCTACGAACCAGAGGATTGGGGTGGGGACCATGGCCGACTTCACGGTTGATGTGTCTGGTCTTGCGGGGTTCGAGTTGGACCTGCAAGACCTCGGCACGAACTTCACGACAAACGCCTCGCGTTTGCTGCCATGGGTCACTCTGCCGACCGGGACAACGGGACTCATGGCCACGCTGGCGCCATCGATCGAGAAGTTCAAGACTGCGATCTCTTCGGCACATCAGAAGGATCTGGCCGCTATCGGCGCGCTCGGGGAAAACCTCTCCACGGCGAGCACAAAATACCAAGCGACAGATGGTAACTCGGCGAATCAGCTGACGGCGGCTGCCGTAACCGGGCTCGGTGACACGGGCGCGTCCGGATCCAGTAGCGCTGAAGGTGTCAAGCGGTTCAGTGGTTTGCAGCTGCCCAGCCTGTCGGATATTCAGGAGGAGCAGTATGCGACCCGCCAGGTCGTGACCACGGGCATCACATCGATCAGCAAATACGACGAAGCGTTGAGCCAGGCGATCGGCATCAAACCCGCCGCCGACTACCTCGTCCCGCTGGAAGCGGATTGGGAAGCGCTACAAGCCATCGGGAAACGTATCGGGCTGCTCGGCATCAACGACTATGTCACCTCGGAGAACCTCACCTCCGGCACCCGCTGGTTGCAAAGTCTCTGGTCGGGCGATGCAGCACAGGCATTAGGTACCAGCGCGAACAGCCTCGGTCAATCGATCGCCGGGCGGAGCATCGACCTGGAGACGATCTCGAAGATCGTCGAGAACGGCGGCGCGGTTCTCGACCGGCAGGTCTTCAACCAGACCATGGGGCTCGTCGGCGGACTCGCACAGCCCATGACCTTCCTCAATTTCACACTCCCGCTCGGGGACTGGGCGCAACTGATCAACGGCCCGATGCGGGAATCGATCAGATCGGAAATCACCTCCGCGGTCGACACACTGAAGAAATCAGCCGAGTCCAGGAAAGGGGCGCTGAACACGATGCTCGAACGCATCTCCACAGCGTTGGACTACACACCGGGCCACAGCGTACTTGCGTACAACGCAAGCGAATTCGAGGTTCCCGACAAAGTGGTTATCGACGTGGGTACGCTCCGGTACGGATATGGGAACAACATCTGGTGGGAGAACAGCATTGCATCCGCCGGCTGATCCGTCGATTCCGTCCAGTCACCCGCAGTTCGGCTCCGATCGCAGCATTCTCAACCGATCCGAAGCAGGGCTCATCAGCACGACGACGGCCCCATCCGTGCAGCTCTACTTCGATCACAAGGGCTACGACTTCGCCGGGGATCTCCTCGACCAGTACCTGGCCAATCATGGCGCTGACTACGAATACATCATCCGTTCGGTCAACGTCGCGCAGATCGTCAAAACGCAAGCCATCAAAAGCGCCGCCGAAAGTCAGTTGAATTGGATCAAGGGTGAGGCCAGGCGAAACGGAGACCGTGGAGGCGCCGTGCAGGAAATCACCGCTCCGTGGGAACCGGTTTCGGTCACCGACGACTCCGATGTCACGCTGGCGCTGGGCACCTTCTCGGTTGCGGTCGGCAGCGACACCACTGTGCAGAAATCAGATGACAAGCTGAAGGCCGACATACGATATCGCATCTACGTCTATGACTTGTACGATTTCGACAAGACTGTCGACTGGTGGTCTTCGGATCCCGAATTGGCGGTCAAGAAAGGTCTCAACCACGATATGCGGCAGCTGGAGGAAGCGGGGTGGGCGCGCAGTTTCAAAGCGCGTGGCAACACCGAATCGCTGGGTGACTACACGTGGTCGGGGGATCTTTGATGGGGCACATCCGGAGCCAAGCCTGCGTACGCGTCGGTTGGGCGTCGGCGCTGGCCGGCCTGCTAGTGCTCACGGGTTGTGGTAGCGACCCTTCGGATGTCGAGAAGATCGGGGAATGTGGCGGTATCCACTTCCCGGACAGCGCGAAAGTCATCGCAACCAAGAGCGCCATGGCCGGCGGTGGCGATCAGACCGTCGAGGTGGTCGCCGAGCTACCGCGCGCCGATCTGGACTCGTTCAAAGCGAATTCGCATCTCGGCGAATTCCAGGCTGGAGTGCCGAGCAACTGGAAGAGCCAGTACTGGCAGGGCAGCGGCGTAGCGGATTCGCTGCAGGCCGATGCCGGGAACGAGCATTACACCGAATGGGACGGCAAAACCGGGCGACAGGTGGTCGTGCACGACCTCGGAGGCGACAAGAGCATGGTGTTCGCCCGCGGATTGTGTTGACAAGTAACATGATCTCTGTGGACTCGGCGAGTATGCCGAACCTCTGCATTACGCCATTGAGTGTTGGCATCGGCGGCGTAGCCTCGTAGGCGTCAGCAGCAAACGTGCCGATCACCTGGAACATCCTGTAGCGCTTGCGTTCAATAGCACCAGGAGATTTGACGCCGGGGGCTGATTCGAGGTGTCTTACAGACCTTCGCGGAAGACGAAGCCGCGCAGTGCCAGGAAGCGCATACCGCCGACCGCCGCCATGAGGGCGATCATGGCGCCCGCCTGTGCGATCTCGCCGAGGCCGGGTGCCCAGAACTCGAGACCGGCCAGCGCCGCCGTGCTGATCAGCAGGCCGATCAGCGCCAGCCCGCCGCCTTCCCACTGCGCGGTGAACCAGCCGACCCGTCCGGCCGCGCGGAAGGTGAGTTG
The DNA here is from genome assembly GCF_046764895.1 of Nocardia sp. CWNU-33. Lineage (NCBI taxonomy): Bacteria > Bacillati > Actinomycetota > Actinomycetes > Mycobacteriales > Nocardiaceae > Nocardia > Nocardia sp. CWNU-33. Next base: position 199,948 of record NZ_JBKOQN010000010.1, read on the forward strand.
CCGGTGCAGTTCGTTCGCGATCACCGTGCTGACGATCGAGCCGGCGATATTGGCGACCAACGGGCCGAACCCGTTCATGGCCATGAACAGCAGCACATAGGCAATGTTGCTGGAGCCACCGACCAGGGCGAAGCGGATCAGCTGGGCGAAGGCGTGATCACCGCGCAGATACTGCATCACGCGGGCGAGTCGGTCGAGCCATTCCGTGCGCAGCATCGGGTAGGAGCCGGCACCGATAGTCAGATCGAAGCCATCGAGGATCGTCTTGTGGCCGTATGGCTGCCGCAGCCCGGAAGTGGCAATTGCTGTGCTGTTCACATGAGTACTGTCGCCAGCGTGGTCGACACCGACCTGATGCCGACCTGACACGCCAACTGACACGGTGTTCGGCCTGGTCACAGCGGGTAAGTGGCGACTAACAGGCACCGGTCTGTGCACGGGATCATCGGCGGTGCGGCCCGACAGGACGCCCCGTCAGTGACCGGCCCTCCCGGCAGGTGCGACAAATGATCGGCGGTGTGCTCGGCGACCGTCGACGCGATCTTCACCGCCCGGCCGTCGATGGTGGAGTCGAGCTGGCAGGGCCGGCCATCCTGCCGGCCCGCTGACCGATCCGTCAATTGACCTGTGTGCGCCGGGAATCCGTTCGATACTTGGGAGATTGCTTCGCGACCAACTCCGGAGGAATCATGACCGAGATCGTTTCCAACACGGCAGTTGACACCATCTACTTCGGCGGGGATATCGTCACCGTCGACGACGCCCGGCCCAGCGCGGAGGCGGTCGCTGTGAAGGGTGGTCGAATCGCGGCCGTCGGGGACCTGACCGATGTGTTGGCGCAGGCCGGTGACGATACGCGGCTGGTGAATCTGCGCGGCCGGACGCTGCTGCCCGGGTTCGTCGACGCACACAGCCATCTGTCACTGACCGGGTTCCAGGCAGGCACGGCGAATCTGCTGCCCGCGCCCGATGGCGAGGTCAACGACATCGCTGCGCTGCAGGCCGCGCTAAAGGCGTGGACCGACACCGAGACTGGGAAGGCGTGGACTTGGATCATCGGATTCGGTTATGACGATGCCCAATTGGCGGGCCTCGCGCATCCGACCCGTGATGATCTGGACGCCGTTTCGGTAGAGCGGCCGGTGCTGGTGATCCACCAATCCAGCCATCTGGGGGCTGTCAACAGCAAGGGCCTCGAGCTGCTCGGGTATGACGAGAGCTCCGAAGATCCCGAGGGCGGGGTGATCCGGCGCTGGCCTGGAACCCTGGTGCCCAATGGGGTACTGGAGGAGACTGCCTTCTTTGCGGCGTGGGGGAAGTCGGCAGAGGACTTCGACGAAAAGGAGCGCCGCCGGCTGATCGAGCTCGGTCAGCGGGCGATGGCTGCGTTCGGATTCACGACCGCGCAGGACGGCCGGGTAATGACGACGACGGATCTGGACGCGCTGCGAGCGGCCGCCGATGATGGCCTGTTCGATATCGATGTGGTCGCCTACCCGGACAGTTCGCTGGCCGCGAAGCTCGAAGAGGCGCCGGGGCCGCAGTACAAGAGCAGACTGCGGATCGGCGGGCTGAAGCTGGGGCTCGACGGGTCGCCGCAAGGGCGGACCGCCTGGCTGACCCAGCCGTACCTGACGCCCCCAGAGGGCAAGGACCCGAAGTACCGGGGGTATCCGGCGATGTCGGACGACACAGTGTTGGACGCGGTCGGCGACGCATACAGCAAAGGGTGGCAGATCCTGGCGCATGTCAACGGCGATGCCGCTCTCGACCAGTTCATCACCGCGTTGCGTCAGGCCACCACACGTTATCGGCCCATTGATCCGCGGCCGGTGGCGATCCATGCGCAAACCGCGCGGGAGGATCAGCTCGATGCCATGCAGGAGTTGGGCGTGATTCCGTCGTTCTTCTCCATGCACACCTTCTACTGGGGCGACTGGTACCGGGAAACTGTGCTCGGCGAACGGCGCGCGGCCCGAATCTCGCCTGCCGCATCCGCATTGCGGCGGGGGCTGCGCTACACCTCGCACCATGATGCGCCGGTGGCGCTGCCCAGCTCGATAGCGGTGCTGGCCAGCCAGGTCACCCGGGTCACCCGCAGCGGACATGTGCTGGGCGAGCAGCAGCGGGTTTCGGCGCTCGACGCCATCAAGGCGACCACGCTGCACGCCGCTCACCAGTACTTCGAGGAGGCGACCAAAGGCTCGATCACCGTGGGTAAGCTGGCCGACTTCGTTGTGCTGAGCCGCAATCCGCTCGCAGTCGAGCCGGACGAGATCAAGAACATCCAGGTGCTCGAGACCATCAAGGAGGGGCGGACCATCTACCCGGAGCAAGAGTAGTGGTGCTGGACCTCCGAGGCCGTGCCCCGGATCCCCACCCACTCCGGCCGCCAAAGACAGGACAGGCAACCGGAACCCGGCGTAAACCGACCCACACCGATCGCGATCAGGTCGTCACGCCGGATGAACCGGACGAGGACGACGAGTATTTCAGCAAGTAGTCCTGGCTGGTGTAGACCATGGGTAACCGCTGCCAGGAGGAGTTGTCGTGGGTAGATACCGGAGTTCGTCCGAGTTGCCGCTGCCGGCGGACTGGGATCGAAAGGCGTTCGGCGCGTACCGTTATGCGGTAGTGCCGTTCGTGATGGCGTTGGTCCCCCTCCCGATGGTGCTGGCCGGGATGTGGGCAATTGTGACAAATCGGGAATCGGTGTGGCCCGGGCTTGTCCCGCCCTTGCTCATGTTCTTGGTCTGGGTCGCCCCGTTCGCCGGCTGGGGATGGTCGGTCTGTCCACGAGAAGCTCCGACGGCCGCTGACATCCGCTCCACCGACACCGGTAATGCGCTTGTGCTGCCGGTGCAGCTCCCTTCCCGAATCGCTACTTTCGCAACGGGGGCGGTCGGGGTACTCCTGCTCGGGGTCGGACTGTGGCAGCTCATCGCATCGTTCAACCACGACTTGTCGACCGGAATCGCGGCTTTCTTCCTGCTGGCCTTGCCCGGTATGGTCGCCCTCCTTCTCTTCGCCGGCACCTATCGACGCAGAGTAAACACCGACAACACCGGCATACAACTGACTGCACGTCACATCACGATCAATTACGGCGACGACCCCACCACCGTTGCCTGGCACGACATCTCGGCAATCGGCGCCCGTTGCTATCGAGAGGGCACCAGCAGGTTCGCCAGCCGAATCAACGCCACCACCCTTGTCACCGGCGATGCCGATACCGGCTACCGGACCATCGACATCGCCCACAAGGCTCTCCGCACCGACCCCACCCGGGTCTACCACCAGCTCATGTTCTACCTGCGCAATCCCGGGCTGCGATCAGAACTCGGCACCGAACCCGGGTTGGATCGGTTCCGCCGCGGCGGCTATTTGCCGGAACACTCGCTTTCCCTCGTCGACAGGCACATTCGCGAGGCGAGCGCCGAATAGCACCGCACCGCACCACCGGCGGTCACGATCGACCGAGCAGCCTCACGCGGTCAACGCCGTGATCCCGGCTCGGGACGCGCCCTGCACGATCTGGATGACATTCGGCACCATACCGAGAATCGTCGACGTCTCCGTCGCCAGGTGAGCCAGTGCGTTGGATATGCTCATGGCCCCGGTCGAGATGCCGGTGGTCGCGCGGACAATCGCGGCAAAGGACGCGGTGCCACCCGAGGCAATGATGATGGCGGCGGCCTCGACCAGGATCCCGGCCAAGGTGTTCAGAATTTCGGTCACGACGCCGCGAACCCCCTCGACGAGGTTACCGAGCGCGGCATTCACTTTGCTCAGCGAGTCGGCGAGCGAGGCCTGGGCCTCGATGTCGGCCATGAACGCGTCCGCCTTGGCTTTGTAGGCGTCGCTGGCAGCGCCGGCCCAGTCGCTGACGCCCTTTTCGAGTTCCGTGTTCCACGTTTTCGCGGCCTCGCTCAGCGCTGTCGAGATTTTCGTCCAGGATTCGGAGTACGCCTTGACCATGTCCGGGTTACCGGTGACCCAGTCGAGTGCCTTGCGCAGCGGTTCGACATTCTCGAGCATCCAGCCCATCAGCAGCCCGCCCACGATGTTGAAAGGATCCAACTTCGCCAGCGGGACGCCCAGCGCAAGATTCTTCCGAAATTCCAGCACGTCCACGACGCCGGAGGCGGCTGCGGAGGCTTTGAGCGCCGCACCGTACAGGTTCGTGCCGGTATCCTCGCCGCCGACGGCCGCCTTGACCGCGCCGACGGCTTCCCACGCATCGCCCAGCGGCGTTCCTTTGAGGAGGCCTGGTTCGGCGCCCTCGCTGGTCAGCGTGGGCATCAGGGGCTTGTCCTGGAAATATACGTTGCGTTCGTCGACTTTCGAGTCGAGCAGGTCGTTGCCTTCCGGCGCCGCGGCGTCGTTGAAAACCATGCGCTTCCCCTATCTAGTTGATCTGGCTCTGCTGACGCTCGATCTCGGCCTTGCGACTCGCCTCGAGGTTGTCGAAGACATCTGCGCAGTGACGCAGCGTTTTCGGCAGCGTCTCAGTCGTTTCGACAATCTGCTTCAGGCTCGAGGTGATCCGATCGTGCAGCGAATCCACCATCAAACCCGCAAGCCACCCCACCAACGACCCGTAACCGTCATCCACCTTGGCCAGGTAGTCCGCGGCCTCCTTCGCTTTGCTGACATTCTCGAGCGTCGATTCGACCTGCCCGGCGTGCGCGCGTACCCGGTCCGGATTGACAACGACGTCATCGCTGTTCCACATCTGCCTGCCCTCACTCGCCCCGATACGGCCACCAAATGATGGTCTACTTCTCTTGGACGCGGGCAAGGCCCAAACGGTTGCACCGAGTTTCCGCAGCGCGCCAACGGATCAGGCGGCAGACGTCTCGCTCTCAACCGTCCCAGCCGAGTGCGCGCGACAGCGACGGCAACACCAGCGGTTGCGAAACATCCGACGGGATGAAGGCGAGTTGAGCAGTGCGGCAATGTGTTCGGCGGTTCCACACGCACGTGCGATGGTTCGGTGCCGCGACTGTCAGGCCGCTGGTCCGGTGGTTCGCGCTCGAATCCACTGGGCGATGGCGATCAGGGCCGAGATGAGGGAGATGGCACCGGCGAGCCATGCCCAGGTCGTGAGACTCGCGGTGGCATAGGCGACCTGACGCATGCCAGGCACCGGATATTGGCCGTTGCCGGTAGCCCAGCGAACCAGTAGCCCGACCTGAGTACCCGCATCCCGGGCGGATCCGTATCCGACCATGCGTTTCACTTCGGCCGCTTTGCTGTTCAAATGGGCCACCACGACGACTATGAGAAGCGCCAGCGTTACCGAAGAACCCACCGCGACATAGGAAAGCACCTTGGTGCGTGCCCGAAGGTTCACCAGTACGGCGAAGACGGTCACGGCGCTGGCCGTGCTGGCGAGAACGCCCCAGGTGCCGTTGACATCCGCAGCGGGCGGCGGCGATCCGGACCAGAGGCTCGCCAGTGATGTGGATATCTGAAGCCCACCGAACGGATCGGCGCTGATCTGGCCGTCGGTGCCGGAAGCGGTAAGCCACGGTTTGAACAGCATGCGGAACGTGATGATGCTCCCGACCGCGGCGCACAGGTAACCCCAGTTCCCTCGAAGCGATGCCAAAACCTTCCCGACTTCTTCCCTGCGCTGCGAGACAATGCGTTGTACAGTGCTCGGCGTATCGACCTTCCGATAGCGAATCTTGTTTGCTTGCCATGGAGTCGGCTGCACCATCAGCCCAGCCTATGAGGCCGGCAATCATTTTTACCGTTAAGAACTGCCAATCTTCCGATGCATCCGGACCGGTACCTGAACGTTAGCTCCAGAGACGGAAATTCCACATGCAGCGAGGGCTTCGAGTCAGTTTGTCTTTCGTACCAGCAGATTCACAAGACACCCCGACTCAGGGCCCACTCGCCAGCGAAATTTTGGCAACCGTCGATTGGCGCTCGGCGACCATGCCGATCATCGAATCGAGGTGCGGCCGTTAATGAAACGCAAATATCGCGTCCAGGTCAGCACTTCGCAAAGCCCTTCGCGAGCGCCGCACCACGTCATTGCGGTGTTCGGCCGCCCATTCGGCGACGGGCCCCGAGCACGAAGGTCAGCTGTGCCCCGTGGTTGTCAGCGCGTACCCGACCGAGCGGGACGGTCGGGACACCGTCGGATCGACGAGACCGTCGCGTTCGAGTCGGCGCAGGGTCAGCGTCAGCAAGCGCTGTGAGATCCCGACTCCCGGCAGCCCTCCCGGCTGACAGATCCCATCTGTGGTCTCGACGTACTCCACTATCGCGGGTGACTTCCCGACCCGCACGAAGAGCGATCTCGGCGAGCTGCTCGGCAGGCCCAGCGCCCAGCGTTGCCAGTGATCGCCGACGCCGACGGCTGACGTCCGCAAGCCGATCGTTCGGCCGAAAGATATGGCCATATTCAGGGCGTACAGGGTATTGACTGGACGCAAATCCGGAGGAGACTAATCATTACACCGGAACACCGGAGAGAGCCGCACTGTCGGCAGAGACGTCTGTCGTAGGCGTTGACCCTTTTTCCAGGATCTGGCCAGGCCCCCGGCAAGCCAATCGAATACCGGAGCTTCGAGCGACGGCTGAAGTTCATGGATTCGATGGAGACTACCGGGGACTGTTCTGTGTGGGGGTGTTTCCGAGCGAGGTCTCCGGTGGGCGGCTCGAGCAGCCCGTCGGCGCCATTCGGCTCACGAGGTGAAACCAGCGCCGAATCCGCGTGGCGGCGAATTCGGCTTTCTCGATCGCGAGTTCGGCCGAGGGCGGGTCGAACGGTGCGATCGGAGTGGGCCCGGAAAGGAAGTCGGCGTCGACCTTGCCGACGAGGCCGTCCCCGAATTCGATGTAGCAGGAGCCGCGGCCGAGATACTTCTCGGGATCGGGCGTGCCGTGCAACCGTGCACCGATGTGCGCTGCCACCGTGCGGGCGGCATCCTCGGCGAACACGCCGGCTCGTGGGACCGGCGCGTCCGCGCAGTCACCGATCGCGTAGACGCCCGGATACCGGGTGGCGAGCGTGCGCGGGTCGACGTGGATCCAGCCGTCGGCGCCGCCGACGGTCAGCCCGGATGCCTCGACCACGGGCGGAACACAGTGCGTCGGGATGCCGATGAACAGGTCGTAGGCGAGGTCACCGGCGTCGGTAGCCGCGACATGCTGCTTCGGGTCGAGCGCATGGACCCGCGTTCCCGGGGAGTAGTCGATCCCCCGTCGGGCGAGCGCCTCGACGAGCGCGGCAGAGGTGTCCGCGGAGACGGGAATCGGTGAGTCCATGGGGGTAAGCATGTGCATTCGGGTGCGGTCGCGAAGGCCACGCCGCGTCAGCAGCTCGTGCAAGAGCATCGCGCCCTCGTAGGGTGCGGGCGGGCACTGGAACGGCACACTCAACACCGCGGTCACAATGGTTCCGCCGTCGAAAAGGGCCAGTCGATCGCGGAGTCGGCAAGCTCCTTGGATCGAGTAGTACTCGTGGCCGTCCTCGATGAACCCCGGGGTGGCGGCCGGGTCGTAATCGGTGCCCAACGCGACAACGAGGAAGTCCGGTTCATAGCTGGCGGCATCGGTGACGACACGGCGGGTCTGCGGGTCGATCGACGTCACCGATTCCTGTCGGAACTCGACGCCGGGACAGGCGAGATCGGCGTAGCTGATGCGGACGGATTCCGGTGTCCGACCGCGAAAAAGGATGTCCAGTTTGGTGAAACCGAACGTGAACCCATCGTTGTGGTCGATGAGTTCTACGCCCGCCTCGGGCAGTGACTCCGACAGGCAAGCGGCGAGCTCCAGCCCGCCGAAGCCGGCGCCGAGGATAAGCACCGTTGGCTTTCGAACGTTGTCGGCGATCGACATTGCGCACCCCACGATGCAGCAGCGGTTGGACGAGTCATGATCGGACTATTTCTCGAGCCGTGTTGTCGGTGCGGGCGGGCATCATCGCTACTCCCGGTTGAACCGCGCCCGAATCACCTCCATTCGCGCCTGCAACTCCTCCGGGGTGATCAGTCCGCGATCCATCAGCGTGTGGGCCGTCACGACTACCGATCGGGTTCGCACGGGGAAGCCGTGGTAGATCGTCTCGCCGAGTGCATCCTCGACATGGCGGCGTTCCAGGTTGTCCAATGTGCCGCGCCAGGACAGGCATTCGCACGTCGCCTGCATGCTCGACTCCCATGGGTCCGGCTTGCGGTCGAGTTCGGGAAGCGAGCTCTCCCGGTGCGACTCGGGGTCCAATGTGTGCAGGAGAACCTCGTACGGACCGCTTGTCACTGCCGACCACCTCGTCCCGTGGCGGCCTCGGCCTGGTCCGGCGGCGCCTGCGCGGTCCAGTCGACCTGCGGCAATGCCACGCCGATCATCGTGTCCCGAGTGACGATGGCCGCCAGTTGCTCTTCCGTCCAGCCCTCGGTGCCTTCGGGCCGCATCGGCATCACCATAAACCGAGACTTCTGGTTCGAGTCGTGCACCCGGACCTCGACGTCGGGCGGAAAGTGCAGGCCGAATTCGGCGAGCACCTCGCGGGGCCAACGCACGAGGCGCCGACGGTAATTGGGGGTGCGATACCAGTCCGGAGACATACCCAGAACCGGGCGCGGGTAGCACGAACACAGCGTGCACACGATCACGTTGTGCACCTCGGGTGTGTTCTCCAGCACGTAGAAGTAGGTGTAGTCGCTCGGCGTTCCGGAGCCGGTCGGGTCACGCCAGTCGATGCCGACCTCCTTGCACGTCTCGGTACCGTCGGCGAGCAGGCGCGCCTTGAAATCTGGATCCATCCACGCCTTCGCGACCAATTTCGATCCGCCGTGCGGACCGACCGATTCGGCCCACTCGGAGAAGCGTCGGTGATCTTCCTGCGAGAAGAGGCCCTTTTCGATGGCGAGTTCGCGAATCGCCGTCTCCAAGACCTCGAACTCGCTGATCTCTCCGGTCGTCTGGATCGCTGCGTGCGCCCCGTGATCGTGGGTCCGACTCACTTGGCATCCTCCTCTGCGGGCTCGAGCCAACGCTCGGAGACCTCCGTCTCCAGGGTGTCGACGGCGAAGCCGGTGTATTTGGGCCACAGATCTATCTGGCGGAACCGCACCACGTAGAACGGTTCGACGCGGCCGTCGTCGCGGCCCCATGCCTCGTCCTCCGGAATCACCCACTCGGGCCGGTGTTCGACGACAACACCCGTGCGCCCGCGGGTGTACGCCTGGGTGCGAGTGTGGAACATCGACGTCTTGTCCCGAACCCGAACGCGATCGCCGATCTCGTACTTCCTGGTCATGTCCGCGCCTCCATCCGTGCGCGTACCTCGTCCAATTTCGCCGACAGCTCGTCGGGGGTGATCAAACCCTTGTTGATCAGGTACTTCGCGGCGACAGTCGCCCAACGTGCGTAATAGGGCAGACCGAAGTACAGCGTCGCGCCGAGGTCGTTCTCGGCTCGACGGCGTTCCTCGGAATTCCACACGCCACGCCAGCCGAGGCATTCGCAGGTGACGTAAGTGTTCATCTCCCAGGGTTCTTCGACTTTTTCCTGGTATTCGACCGGCATATCCGGCTGTCCGCCGACGTCGTGCAGGACGTGACGGAGAGCGGCAAACAATGCGTTCGAGATCTCGTACGGGGAATCCAGCGGGGTACGGAACACTGGAGCGATGTCTGCGACGCGATGTTGAAGTTCGTCGAATCGGTTCGGTGAACTCATGAGGTCTCCGTTGCGACAGATCCGATATCTCCCGACCGGGTGATTACATACGGCGCACACCAGGCTATGGCCCGCCGCTGGAGCGGCTGGCCGACGATCCCGCAGGTGGGAAACACCGGCGGCAATGTGACACCTATCGCAATTGCGTCATCCGCTTGCCAAGGGTACACGTCAAGATCGCTGTGCTGAAGGGTGCTCGAGCTCAGCGTTTCGCGTCCTTGAATACCACGGGTAGGTCGTCGTGCCGCATCGCCACGCGTGTGCCGAAGCTGCGGCTTATGTGCTCGATGGTCTCGCACAGCCATCGGGATTCGCTGCGCGCGGCCGATTCGAGGCGCATGCGCCGAACCCGCAGCGGAATCATTTGCACTTCGACCGCATCGATATCGATCGTCACCAGATACAGCAGACGAAGATCGGTGCGGTACCGCTCATGGCCATGAATGCCCTCGTAGTCGTCGATGACATCGCCGCACCCGTACAGAATCGGTTTGCCTCGATAGATTTCGATCGGCCGCGGATGGTGTGCGGAATGCCCGTGCACCAGGTCGACGCCGGCATCGATCAACCGATGTGCAAACTGCGTTTCGCTCAGTGCCACCCCGTAGCCCCAGTTGGGTCCCCAATGTATGGAGACGATAGCGATATCGCGAACACGCTTATGCGCCAAAACATTTGCCGCCACCTCGTCGGCGGCACGAACACTCGGCGAATTGCCGACCCACCACAGCCCTGGACGATCATGACATGCGGCCCAGTAGTCCGGAACCCCGCTCGATCCCGCCGCGACCGAGACGATCACCGCCCGACGTCCGCCCTCGAGTTCTGATATCGCCGGGACCAGGGCGTTATCGAGATCCGCACCCGCTCCGGCGTGGTGGATACCCGCGGAATCGAGCGCTTCGAGTGTGTCGGCCAGGCCTTCGATACCGAAGTCGAGGATGTGGTTGTTGGCCAGTGCGCACACGACCGGTGCGACAACGGTCAACACCGGCAGGTTGTCCGGGCTCATCCGGTAGTGGATGCCTTTGGCAGGGTCGAATGCGCCGTCGGCGGTGATCGCGGTTTCCAGGTTGATCAACCGCACGTCGGGGTCGAACTGCGCGAGGATCGGCAGGACAGCACCCCACGGACGGCGGAAATCCACCGGGCGGATAAAGAGGCCGTTCGCACGTTCGGCCAACTCCACATATGTCCGTGCATCGTCGACGTATCGTTCGCGCAGCCTCGGATCGCCGGGATGCGGCAGAATCTGGTCCACCCCGCGGCCCAGCATGACGTCGCCGCCCAGCAGCACGGTCGTCATACCACCATTGTCGTTCATTTCCGAATTTCTGGAAATCAGTAATGCGGGCGGCCGGTCCGCGATCCGGCACAGTGCCGAAAATAAACAGAATCGCGCAGTGCTGGCGATGACAGGTGGCGCGGTCTTAAAATCAGGAAGTCGGGGAATGTCAATGAGCTCGACAATCGGCGAGCTGGTCCGCGCGACGAACTCGCCGGAAGTAGGCATCATGATTATCAACAGGACCCACAGCACCGGCACATGCCGGTTACTTGCGAATATTGCGCTGGCGGGAGCCGCGGCGGCGATTCCAACACTGGCGGTAGCGATTCCTGCCATAGCGGCACCAATGCTCACACCCGGTGTGGTGCAAACGAATTACCCTCGATGTCACAGTGACGACCTATGGTGCAATCGCGACAGCCAATGGGGCTTGATGAAGGAAAAAGAGAGCGACAGCGAGGACGAAGAATGCGGCCACGGCTGGGACCAGGGCTGGAGCAAAGGCGAGAAGCACAGCGAGAATCAGGGCGGTAAGCAGGGCGAGAACTATGGCTGGAACTATGGCGGGAGCCCCATGTCTCCCAACGGCTGGTCCCACAGATAGCTGAGGGCGCATTTCAACGACAGGCCCCGCCCTGAATATATGGACCGGTTGCCGGTCGCCGGCACCATGCTGCGGCAGGACCTCGATATCGACGAATCAGCGGCCGAAAACACTCGTCACGATCTCGGTGGCCCAGCTGTTCACCGGCGTCGCGACGTTCACGTCGCCCCGGGGCGCAACACCCAGTGAAAGATGATGCGGCAGAGGGGATCCAGCAGTTCGGTCTGGTCGCCTACCTTGCCGGATTCCGAATCAGCCGGCTTCGTCGGCCACCTCGTGCGCTTGCGCTATCTCACGCAACGCTGCGACCAGCAGGTCCGAGTAGACATCGATATCCGGCAGCGCCGCCACGTCGGCGTGGATCGAAATCGTGATCGTCGCGCCACGACCCTCGGCATCCTCGCTGAGGCCGTGCACGCCGTGGGTCAGGTGCATGACCGAGCCGAGTGCGGGGAAACCCGCGGTGAACAGGACTCGGCCGCCGCCGAAAGTGAGATCGGCGGGGCCGCGGTGGACGCTGGAGACCACGGTGTGGCCCGCGATCGAGTCGGGGACGGTGTCGAGCGGGTAGCGATCGATGTCGCGACGCAATAGTGCCGCGGGGACGACGGCGGTGACTCGGTCTTGCGCGGCAAGCAGCGGATGCCCGGCGCGGGCCATCCGGTCACCCAGCGCATCGGCGATGCGACGCGAGCGCAGGCGGATATCGGGTTCGGCGACGAAGAGGTCGACGCCGAGGCTGCGGTAGTTGTTGCGGGGTGTGGACACCCCCGGTAGCGCCATCGGCACCTGCGCGCCCAGCCGGTCCACCTGTGCACCGCGCGATTCGAGGTAGCGCGTGAGCGCGAGCGATATCGCGGTCAAAACAACCACGGTCACCGTCCGGTCGGGGATGCGCAACTGATCCGGCGTGCAAACGATCATGCGCACTCGATGATCCGAATCGCCGACCTCCGTCGCGGGGTTGACCAGGCTGGGCGTAAAGCCCGGCCCCGGTGCGGGCACCTGCCCGGTGGCGGTGAGTTCGGCCAGCTCCTGCTGCGACCGGTAGGCGTGATAGCCGCGCACGGCGGTCCGCAGCACCTGGATGGGCGTGCGCAGCAACCCGAGCACGGCAGCCGTCCGAGCGGAATCGAGCAGCACAGATCCGGCCGGCGCCCACCTCCGCAGCGGCATGCGTGGTGTGGAGCCGGCGCGCTCCTGGTCGGTGGCAACGGACTCCGAGAACAGCGCGCGGGCGATCTGCGCGGCCCGTCGCCCATCGGCCAGGGCGTGCGACATCTGGAGCACCACCACTGTCGCGGGACCCGCATCGGGCAGCCGACCCGGCACTCCGATGACGTCACGGAAAAGGTGCAATCGCCAGGGGCGCACCGTCGCGTCCAGGACGGTGCCGAGTAGTTTGCCGAGCACCTTCAACACAGTCGGCCAATTCGATTCCGGCGGTAGGTGTTCCATGAATTGCTCGGCGGCGAAATCACAGGGTATCCACGATGGATAGTCCAGATCCGCAGGCACTTCGCGTAAGCGAAGACGCAAGTCGGGTATGTGCGCGCTGCGCCCGGCGACCAGCGCACGCAGCTCCGCGGCCGGACGGCCGGAGTCGGCGAAGCAATACAGCAGGAACAGATCATTGTGAGTGCGCCTCGACAGCCAATACATCGTCGCGTCCTGGGGTGCTATCGAACTCACTCGTCGAACGATATCGGCTGTTGTTCGCGGCGGCCGGAGCGGGCGGGCAAGCGCTGAATGATCTTGTTCCGCAGCGACGTTCGATGAAACCTATCGATTCCGACCAGATCCTCTGCTACCTTCTGTAGTAGAACAAAATCCCACTCACCCAAGGGGCGGGGTGTCGATCATGGCTGGTCAGATAAGTCGCAAGCTCAGCGCGCAAACCGATGCCGCGGACGAGCGATACCGGGCTGCGGCATTCGTCAAACGGTCGATCAACAAGGTCTTTCCGACCCACTGGTCGTTCCTGCTCGGTGAGATCGCCCTCTACAGCTTCATCATCCTGCTGCTGTCGGGCGTCTACCTGACCCTGTTCTTCGACCCATCGATGACCGAGGTCGTCTACAACGGCGCCTACCAGCCGCTACGCGGCGTGACCATGTCGCGGGCCTACGAGACCGCGTTGAACATCTCCTTCGAGGTGCGCGGCGGCCTGTTCGTCCGCCAGGTCCACCACTGGGCCGCGCTGCTGTTCGCGGCGTCGATCATCGTGCATCTTTTCCGCATCTTCTTCACCGGTGCGTTCCGCAAGCCGCGCGAGGCCAACTGGGTCATCGGCTCGCTGCTGCTCATCCTGGCGATGTTCGAGGGATACTTCGGCTACTCACTGCCCGACGATCTCCTGTCCGGCACCGGTCTGCGTGCGGCCTTCTCCTCGATCACGCTGGGCATACCGATCATCGGCACCTGGATGCACTGGCTGATGTTCGGCGGCGACTATCCGGGCAACATCATCATCCCGCGCCTGTACATCGCACACGTCCTGCTGTTCCCCGGCATCATCCTCGCGCTGATCGCCGCGCATATCGCGCTGGTCTGGTACCAGAAGCACACCCAGTTCCCCGGGCCGAGTCGCACCGAGCGCAACGTGGTCGGCACCCGCATTGTGCCCGTCTTCTCGCTGGACCAAGGTGCCTTCTTTGCCTTCACCCTCGGCATCGTGGCGATCATGGGCGGCCTGCTGCAGATCAATCCGATCTGGAATATGGGCCCCTACAACCCTTCTCAAGTCTCCGCGGGTTCACAGCCGGACTTCTACATGATGTGGACCGACGGCATGATGCGCCTGATACCGCCGTGGGAGCTGTATCTCGGCCGCTACACGGTGCCGGCACCGGTCTGGGGCGCGCTGATCATGGGACTGGTGTTCACGCTGCTCATCACCTACCCGTGGATCGAGAAGCGGCTGAGCAGAGACACGGTCTCCCACAACCTGTTGCAGCGGCCGCGAGATGTACCGGTGCGCACCGCAATCGGCGCCATGGTGATCGCCTTCTATGTGGTGCTGACCCTCTCGTGCGTCAATGACATCCTCGCCTACAAGTTCGACATCTCCCTCAACGCGACCACCTGGATCGGCCGGATCGGCATCCTGATCGCGCCTCCGATCGCGTACTTCGTCGCATACCGGATCTGCCTCGGCCTGCAGCGCAGCGACCGGGCCGTGCTGGAACACGGCGTGGAAACCGGCGTGATCAAGCGGCTTCCGCACGGCGAGTACATCGAAATCCATCAGCCGCTCGGCCCGGTGGACGAGCACGGCCATCCGATTCCCTTGGAGTATCAAGGTGCGCCGGTACCAAAGAAAATGAGCAAGCTCGGCGCGGCGGGCCAACCAGGCACCGGCGCCTTCCTACGCGCCGACCCCCGGCCGGAGTCCGAGCGCAACCTGGCGGTCGAGCACGAGGAAGAGCGCAAGCAACTCGCCGTGCTGCGGCGGTATCAGGACCAGGTCAACGGCCACGAGGGCAACGGCCACCGGTCGCACTGAGTTGGCACCGCGTGTGCACATCAGCCCTGAGCAGCGCGAAGGCCCCAAGTCCTTTTCGACTCGGGGCCCGTCCTGGCCGGTTCGACGCGACTTCGGTTAAGCGCGACCGAACTCCCCCGCTGCTACTCCCGTTAGGAATGCGTCCCACGCACCCGGCGCGAATGCCAGCGCCGGACCACGTCCGTTGTTCTTGGTATCGCGAACCGCTACGTTGCCGTCGACGAGAAATGCAACTTCCACGCAGTTCCCGTCGGGACCACTGTGTGTGCTCTTGCGCCACACAGCGCCCGTAAAGTCAACCTCCACGGCACTAGCTCCTTTGCTGCGTCGAGAACGAGAATTCTTCTGACATCGCTCTAACTAGCACCGGCACTCGGCAGGAACGCCGAATCCCGTGGTGCGCCTAGTGGTAGCGCGCCGCTTTCACGGTGCGTCGTGATCGCACTGCGCTCGAGGTGGAATACACCCCCGGGGTTGCCCCCGCGGGCTAAAGACTAGCAGGTTCATCGATAATTTGCCGATCTCTTGCCGGTTCAATCATCGCATTTGCCAATCTTGCGAAGATGAAATGTTGCGGAGACATTGCCAGTCGGTGACTTTCATTCGGACAACAGGTACATCGCTAACTTTTGCACCGATGTGATTACTCCGTGATCCGTCAATTAATCACCAAGGGCGCCCTTCCCTCGACAGCTTCGCAACAGGCCGTGGATCATGGGGGCATGGTCGAACGCCCCCGCGACGAGGCAGGTCGTGCCCGCAATCCTCGCCCACGCGACAGGTTCGGGCGCCCGCTACCCCCTGGCAGCCCCGGTATACCGCGAATTCCGGATGACCTGAATCTGCCTCCTCAGCAAACTCTTTCGTACGCTCAGCAACTGCTGGATGAGGGCCTGGCATTCAACGCACACGAGGTATTGGAGGCCGCATGGAAGAACGGACCGTTCGCCGAGCGGATGCTGTGGCAGGGTCTCGCGCAATACGCGGTCGGTCTAACGCACATCCAGCGCGGCAATCCCAAGGGCGCGCGTACGCTGCTCGCCCGCGCCGTGACCCGGCTCAGCGCCTACCAACCGGACGATAGCGGCGAAGCGGATACCGACGCGCTCTATGGAATCGACCGGTCGGGCTTGATCGCGCACGCCGAGGCCCTGCTCGTCGAACTGGATTCCGAAACGCCGATCCCTGCCGACCGGCTCAAGCCACAGCTACTGGGCTGACCACGCCGCCTACGATGACAAATGTGCGCTTTCCAAATGCAGTGACAGGCGCGGGCCGGTACGCACCGAGCCCGTCGGGCGATCTGCACCTCGGAAACCTGCGCACCGCACTGCTGGCCTGGCTGTTCGCCCGCGCATCGGGCAGGCGGTTTTTGATGCGCGTAGAAGACCTGGATCGGGTGCGCCCCGGCGCACAGGCGCGGCAGCTGGCCGATCTGGCCGCGATCGGTCTCGATTGGGACGGACCGGTGATCAGGCAATCCGAGCGGCTGCCCCGCTACCAGGCGGCCATCGATCGGCTGACCGAGGCCGGGCTTGTGTACGAATGCTATTGCACCAGAAGGGAAATACAGCAGGCCGCGACCGCACCGCACGGGCCGATGGGCGCATATCCCGGCACCTGCCGCGCGCTGAGCAAGACCGAACGTGCCGAACACCACGCCAACGGCAGACCCGCCGCGCTGCGACTGCGCGCCGCGGTGACGGAGTTCGAGATCGTCGATGAACTACACGGACGCTACCGCGGCCAGGTGGACGATGTCGTGCTGCGCCGCGGCGACGGCACGCCCGCCTACAACCTCGCCGTCGTGGTCGACGACGCGGCGCAAGGCGTGGATCAGGTGGTGCGCGGCGACGATCTGCTGTCGTCCACACCGCGGCAGGCGTATCTCGCAACGCTGCTCGAGCTGCCCGTTCCCCAGTACGCGCATGTGCCGCTGGTGTTGAACGAGGACGGAATTCGGCTGGCCAAACGCGACGGCGCGGTGACACTCGCCGATCAACTCGCACTGGGCAACACGCCCGAGCAGGTCGCCGCGGCGCTGGCCTGTTCGCTCGGATATCCGCCGTTGTCGCCGGTCGAGGTCCTCACCGGTTTCACACCCGCCAATCTGCCCGACGAACCGTGGATACTCGACGAGAATGGGTTGTTGCAACGCAGCCGATGTCCGTAACGTACGCACTCGACCGATCTACTGACGAGGACTGAATATGACAAGCGGTGGGTACGACCCCAATAAGCATCCGCAAGGCGGGCAGCAGTATCCGCAAGGCGGCCAGCCGGATCCGTACGGGCAGCAGCCGCCGCAGTACGGCCAGCAGCCCCAGTACGGGCAGCAGCCGCCCCAGGATCCCTATGGCCAGCAGCAGCCACCCCAGTACGGGCAGCAGCCGCCGCAGTACGGCCAGCAGCCACAGTACGGGCAGCAGCAGCCGCCGCAGTACGGCCAGCAGCCTCAGTACGGCCAGGACCCCTACGGTCAGCCCTATCCGCAGCAGCCGCAGTACAGCGGGCAGCAAGGCGGTTACGGCGGACAGCCCGGTGACATCGGGACCAGGATCGGTGCCCGTGTCATCGACCACCTGATCGTCGGAATCCCGGTCTCCATCATCATTCTGCTGATCTTCGGCTTCAGCAACACCGGCCAGTTCATCAACGGCGCGGTGGTTTCGCTGGCACTGCTCGGCTACTTCGTCGGCATGGAGACCACGCAGGGCACCACCCTCGGCAAGAAGATGCTCGGACTCAAGGTCCTCGCGCCCGGTGGTGCGGCGAAGATCGATCCCGAGACCTCGCTCAAGCGCAACATCTACGTCGCGGCGTCGATCATCCCGTGCGTCGGTGGCCTGATCTCGCTCGGCCTGATCATCTACATGATCATCTCCACCTCGCAGGACCCGAACAAGCAGGGCTGGCACGACAAGTTCGCCGGCGGCACCCAGGTCGTCAAGAGCTGACACCGCCTCGCACGACCACGACATACGTCAGGGGCGCACCCGATAGCGGGTGCGCCCCTGACGTTTTCGGAGAGTTCGACGTTCAGGCGCTACCTGCGATGATCACGAAAACGAACCACAGCACCGACAGCAAAATGGCGCCGAGACCGACCCAGATGCCCGCGAGCGCCATGCCACGGCCTTCCTGACCGGACTGCTTGATCTGATTCAACGCGATGGCGCCGAGGATGATCCCGACGATCGACCCGATGCCACAGGTGACGAACCCGGCCAGGGACGAGATCAGCGCGCCGATGGCCAGACCGCTCGTGCCTTGTGGCTGGGGATAGCCGTAGGGCTGGTAGCCGTAGTTGGCCGGCTGCGGATACGGCTGCGCGACCGGCGGCGGTGTCTGGTAACTCGGGTACTGCGGCTGCGGCGGCGGTGTCAGCTGCGGCGCGGGCTGCTGCGGGTACTGCGGAGCCGACTGCTGCGGATATTGCGGAGCGGACTGCTGCGGGTACTGCGGAGCCGACGGATATCCGGACGGTTCAGCGGTCGGATATTGCGGTACCGAGCTCGGTGCGCCAGCTTCCGGCGACACGCCTTCGCCGCCGTATTGCTTCCACCACTCGTCGGAATCGCCGGGATTCGTCATTGCTACAGACTAATGGGTACAGCCGCACGCAGTCCGGCCGAAGTCGGCAGCCCGTCGTGCACAACCTGGTTGGATGAAGCGCGTGAGTGAGTCGAGCAAAACCGAAGAACACGAAGAGTCTGGGCGCCCCGCGCCCGACCATGCGGCATTCGCCCAGGTCGCGCGGGGTTACTACGCACCCATCGTGGCGTTGTTCACCGCAACGCTGATCATTTCCAACATCTGCGCAACAAAAGGCGTCCAGTTCTTCACCGATCATTCGGTGCAGCTCGGGCCCGTGGAGATACTGCCGATCTCCACCGACGGCGCCTTCTTCCTCTTCCCACTGGCCTACATCCTCGGCGATGTGCTCAGCGAGGTGTACGGCTTCCGCGCCACCCGCCGGGCCATCTACTACGGTTTCGGCGCCCTGCTGCTGACCGTCCTGTGCTTCAGCATCGCCATCCGGCTGCCCGCCGCGGTGTTCTACGAGAACCAGGAGGCGTTCCGCACCGTCATCGGCACCACGCCGCAGCTGGTGGCCGCCGGCCTCGCCGGATATTTCGTCGGCCAGCTGCTCAACTCGGCGACGCTGGTCTTGATCAAGGAACGCACCAGGGAGAAGCACCTGTGGGCCAGGTTGATCGGCTCCACCATCGTCGGCGAGCTGGCCGACACCTTGATCTTCTGCTCGATCGCGGCCTCCGCGATCGGCATCGACAGCTGGCGCCAGTTCGTGAATTACGTCATTGTCGGATTCGTGTGGAAGACGCTGTGCGAGGTGCTCGTCATGCCGATCACCTATCGAACAATCGCAGTGCTCAAGAAGCACGAACCGAGCTATGCGCCACGGGAATCCGACCCGCTGCACGTCTGATTCGCGCCCCGTCGCCCCAGCGTCGGCGCCGGTCGGCGCCGGGGCTCACGGGGTCGCGATGCGGCCCTTCCAGACACCGAGGGTCGCCGCCTTGTAGTCGTCGAAGTAACCGCCCTCGATGCTGTCCCTGATGCGGTCGACCAATCGAATCGTGTAGCGCTCGTTGTGGATTGTGCACAGCGTCGAGGCGAGCATCTCCTTCGCCTTGAACAGGTGATGGATGTAGGCGCGCGTGTAATGGGCGCAGGTGTAGCAGTCGCAGGTGTCGTCGATCGGTGTGAAATCGCGACGGAACCTGGCGGTATTGATATTGAATCGCCCCTCGGCGACGTAGATGGCGGCATTGCGGGCGACCCGGGACGGGTTCACGCAGTCGAAGGTGTCGGCACCGTTTTCCACAGCGGTGAAGATGTCCTCCGGCTCGCTGATGCCCAGCATGTGACGCGGCTTGTCCTCGGGCAGTTCGTCGCAGCACCAGCCGACGATGGCCCCGAGGTTGTGCTTCTCCAGCGCACCGCCGATGCCGTAGCCGTCGAAACCCGTTCCGGCGCTGCCCCGAATCGATTCCAGCTCGCGGCAGGCCTTGCGGCGCAGATCTTCGTACTGCGCGCCCTGGATCACCGCGAACAACGCCTGATACGGGCGATGGGTGCGCGCCGCGGTCAGCCGCTCGTGCTCCTCGATGCAGCGCTGCGCCCACTCGTGCGTGCGCTGCAGCGACTTCTCTTGGTAGCCACGAGTATTGAGCAGGGTGGTCAGCTCGTCGAAGGCGAACATGATGTCCGCGCCGAGCTGATGCTGGATGCCCATCGACACCTCGGGCGTGAACCGATGCTTGGCACCGTCCAGATGGGAACGGAAGGTGACGCCGTCGTCATCGACGGTCGCCAGCCGTTCCTTGCCCTTGGCGATGACGTCGTCGCTGCGCACGTCGACCGCCTCCATCGCGAGCACCTTCTTGAAGCCGACCCCCAGCGACATCACCTGGAATCCGCCGCTGTCGGTGAACGTGGGGCCCGGCCAGTTCATGAACTTGCTGAGCCCGCCCGCCTCGTCGACGATGTCCGAACCGGGCTGCAGGTACAGGTGGTAGGCGTTGGCGAGCAGCGCCTGCGCGCCGAGCTCCTTCATGGTCTCGGGCAGCACCGCCTTCACCGTCGCCTTGGTGCCGACCGGGATGAACGCGGGCGTCGCGATCGAGCCGTGCGGTGTGCTGATCACGCCCGACCGACCGTGCCGCCCGTCATCGAGGCGGTTGGTGACGGTGAAGGAGAAGGATTCGGGTGTGGACACGCTGCCATCCTCTCAGGCGGCGTCGAGTGACCGTCGCCGCACGTCGGCCGGACGATAACCGCCGGTCCGCGAGGACTACCGGCGAGGCACCCCACGTCCGGCACATCACACGCAGTGGCGGTCACGCATCGGCGGCGGCCGCTGCGAACTGGGCGTTGTAGAGGCGGTAGTAGGCGCCGCGCTCTTCGAGTAGACGCTCATGGGTGCCGTGTTCGACGATGCGGCCCGCCTCCATGACGACGATCAGGTCGGCATCGCGAATGGTGGACAAGCGGTGCGCGATGACGAAGCTGGTGCGGTCGCGGCGCAGCGCGGCGGTTGCGTGCTGCACGAGCGACTCGGTGCGGGTGTCCACCGAGCTGGTCGCCTCGTCGAGCACCAGGATGGACGGCTTCGCCAGGAAGGCGCGAGCAATGGTGATGAGCTGCTTCTCGCCCGCACTCACCCCCGAACCCTCCTCGTCGATCACCGTGTCGTAGCCATGCGGCAACGCGTGCACGAAGCGGTCGACGTAGGCGGCGCGGGCGGCGGCGAGAATATCCTCCTCGCTCGCATTCGGATTGCCGTAGGCGATGTTCTCCCGAATGGTGCCCTTGAACAGCCAGGTGTCCTGCAGCACCATGCCGATGCGGGCACGCAGGTGGTCGCGGGTGATCTCGGTGATGTCGACGTCGTCGATCGTGATGGTGCCGGCGTCCAGTTCGTAGAACCGCATCAATAGGTTCACCAGCGTGGTCTTGCCTGCGCCGGTCGGGCCGACGATGGCAACCACGTGTCCCGGCTCGGCGACCAGCGACAGCCGTTCGATGATCGGGGTCTCCGGTTCGTAGCGGAACGAGACGGCCTCGAACTCCACTCGGCCGCGATCGACCGGACGGGCGTTGTCCATCACCGGGTCCGGCGATTGCTCGTCGGCGTCGAGGATCTCGAAGATCCGTTCGGCCGAGGCCACGCCAGACTGCAACAGGTTGGCCATCGCGCCGATCTGGGTCAGCGGCTGGCTGAACTGCCGGGAGTACTGGATGAACGCCTGCACCTCACCGAGGGAGATGTTGCCCGTCGCCACTCGAAGACCGCCGACCAGCGCCACCAGCACGAAGTTCACGTTCCCGAGAAACATGATGGCAGGCATGATCAGTCCGGAGATGAACTGCGCCTTGAAGCTCGCGTCGAAGAGGTCGTCGTTGCGCTTGTCGAACTCGGCGCCGACCTCGCGGCTGCGACCGAACGCCGTGACGATCTCGTGGCCGGTGAAGGCCTCCTCGACCTGGGCGTTCACCATGCCGGTGTACTTCCACTGGTTCACGAAGTGCGGCTTGGATCGTTTGGCGATCTGCGCGGTGACGACGATGGCCGCCGGGACGGTGAGCAACGCGATCACCGCGAGCAGCGGCGAGATCCAGAACATCATGATCAGGATGCCGAGCACCGAGAACACCGAGGTCAGCAGCTGACTCATGGTCTGCTGCAGGCTCGTCGAGACATTGTCGACGTCATTGGTGACCCGGCTGAGCACATCGCCGCGCGGCGCGGAATCGAAGTAGCTCAAGGGAAGTCGATGCAGCTTGTCCTCGACATCGCTGCGCAGCCGCTTCACCGTGCGGTTGATGACGATGTTGAGCAGGAAGCCCTGCAACCAGCCGAACACCGCCGCGCCGATGTAGAGCAGCAGCACCAGGATCAGCACCTTGCCGACGGCGTCGAAGTCGACGCCGACACCGGGGGTGACGTCCATCGCGCCGAGCATGTCGGCAAAGGTGTTGTCCCCCTTGGCCCGCAGCGACTCGACCGCCTGGTCTTTGCTGATGCCCTCGGGCAGCTGCTTGCCGACCACACCGTCGAAGACCAGGTTGGTCGCCTTGCCCATGATGTACGGACCGAGCGTATTGAGCACCACCGCGGTGATGACGAGCAGCACGATCACCACGACGTACACCCGTTCCGGGGCAAGGCGGGCGAGCAGCCGTTGCAACGACGGCTTGAAGGACTTCGCCTTGGCATCCGGCGCACCGGGATTCGGCATTCCTGGCCTCATCGCACCTCCTCCGCGCTGAGCTGCGACGCGACGATTTCCTGATATTCCGGACAGTCACGCATCAACTGTTCGTGGGTGCCGATCCCGGCCATTGCACCGTCCTCGAGCACTACGATCTGGTCGGCGTCGCGGATCGTGGAAATCCGTTGCGCCACAATGATTACCGATGCGTCCCTGGTCTCCGGCCGGAGCGCTTCGCGCAGCCTGGCATCGGTGGCGACGTCCAGCGCGGAGAACGAATCGTCGAACAGGTAGATCCGCGGCTTTTTCACCAGCGCTCTGGCGATGGCGAGACGCTGCCGTTGACCACCCGAGACGGTGGTGCCGCCCTGGGCGACCGGCGCCTCCAGCCCCAAGGGCATATCCCGCACGAAGTCGTCGGCCTGCGCGATTTCCAGGGCCCGCCACAGGTCCTCGTCGGTAGCGTCCGGATTGCCGTAACGGAGATTGCTGGCGATCGTCCCGGAGAACAGGTACGCCTTTTGCGGTACCAGGCCGATCTGCTGACGCAGCAGTTCGAGGTCGATGTGACGGACATCGGTCGCACCGACGTAGACCGCGCCGTCGGTCACGTCGATCAGCCGGGGAATCAGATTGAGCAGGGTCGTCTTGCCCGCACCGGTGGATCCGACGATCGCGGTGGTTGTGCCGGGTGCCACCGTGAATTTGATGGCGCGCAGCACCGGCTTCTCGGCGCCGGGAAAGGCGAACTCGGCGAACGCGATGTCGATCGATCCGGGGTCACCCTTGAACTGCTGCGGCAGTCGCGGCGGCAATACCGAGGATTCGGTCTCCAGCACCGCACCGATCCGGTCGGCCGAGACCGCGGCGCGCGGCGCCATCATGGCGAGGAACGAGGCCATCATGACGGCCATCAGGATCTGCATGATGTAGGACAGCATCGCGGTGAGCGAACCGATCTGCATGGTCCCCGCGTCGATCGCGTGGCCGCCGAACCAGATCACCGCTACGGCGGTGACATTGCTGATCAGCATCACCAGCGGGAACATCAGCGCCGCCAGCCTGCCGACATGCAGCGCGGTGTCGGTCAGCTCGGTGTTGGCGACGCCGAAGCGCCAGGTCTCCTGCCGCTCCCTGACGAACGCGCGCACCACGCGGATACCGGTGATCTGCTCGCGCAGTACCCGGTTCACCTCGTCGATCTTGGTCTGCATGGCGCGGAAGCCGGGCACCATCCGCGCGACGATGAAGCCCATCGAGATGGCGAGTGCGGGCACCGCGATAAGCAGCAGCCAGGACAGGCCGAGGTCCTCGCGCAGCGCCATCACCACGCCGCCGACACACATGATCGGCGCCATCACCAGGATGGTCGCGGACATCACGATGAGCAGCTGAACCTGCTGCACATCGTTGGTGGTGCGGGTGATCAGCGACGGCGCACCGAACATCCCGACCTCGCGGGCGGAGAAAGTGCCGACCCGGTGCAGCACGGCGCCACGCAGATCTCGCCCCGCGGCCATCGCGGCCTGCGCGCCGAGATAGACCGAAAACGCGGACGCGACAATCTGCACACAGCTCACCGCGAGCATCCATAGCCCGGTGGTCCAGATGTAGCCGATATCACCTTTGGTGACACCGTTGTCGATCAGATCGGCGTTCAGACTGGGCAGGTACAACATCGCGATGACGGAGATCAGTTGCAGGACAACGACCCCCGTCAATTGCGCCCGGTAGGGAGATAGAAATGTACGCAGCAATCTGATCAACATGATGCTTGGCAGGCTACCTGCAAACAGGGAGGCAGGTCGCAGTGATTATCGACCTGCGGGAATGTACCGCCTCCGTGCGCTTTACCTGCGCGCCCACGCGCCGGAGTCCTCGGTCAGTGCCTCGACGAATCCGGGCAGCTCGTCCTGCGCGATGTCCTCGATAGAGACATTTTCCAGCACCGCGCGAATATTCACCCGCAGCGCGATCCACACCCGCTGCAACGGCTCGGCCGCGCCCGGATAGTTCACATCTTCCGGACGCTCACCACGCACCGATGCGAGCGGGCCCTCGATGGCCCTGATCACGTCGGCGATGGAGATCTCGGCGGCCGGGCGGGCCAGCCAGTAGCCGCCGTCGGGGCCGCGCCTGCTGATCACCAGATCGGCCCTGCGCAGCTCGGCGAGGACGGTTTCCAGCACCTTCGGTGGAATGCGCTGCGCGGTCGCGATGACATCGGCCTTGACCACAGCGGCCGCCGCGACCACCGGTCCTGCCTGCGCGAGCGGGGTCGCATCGAGAGCCGGGACGGCCGCCCGCTGGGCCTGGCTCACCCGCGGCGCGCGGGCGATCTCGAGCAAGGTCCGCACCGCGTAATCGACCTTCGCGGTGATGTGCACAGCACCAACTCCCTGAACTCTCCGATGACCTGGTCGAATCTACGCGGTACCGCAAGCAGTCAATACACAGGTGGCCGCGTCCAGCAGTGTCGATTCCAGCAGGGAGTCGGCGGCGCCCGGCACGAACTCCTTGGATAGCAAGGCCACCCCGAGCACTTCCAACGCCGCGCAGGCGCGCAGCATCGCCTCGTCGTCCGCGTCCGGCCCGGCCAGCCAGGAGCGCAGGCGTTGATTCGAATCCATCATGTCGGGGTACCGGTCGGCCATGGCGTTGATGATCGCCACGGTGTCGCGCACGCACAGCGCCCCGGCGTCGCGGTTGCGAATCATGCCGCGCAGATAGGTGCGCAGCACGGCGCGCACGCCCTCCGCATTGTGTGGCACCGCGTCGATGTCTTCGACGACCGCGCGCATGTGATCGACGATCGGATCGACGATCGCGAGGAGCAAATCGAGCTTCGAAGCGTAGTGATAGTAGAGGGATGCCTTTGTGATTCCTACCGCATCTGCGACCTCGCGCAGGCTCGTCTGCTCGAATCCTTTGGCTCCGAACAGCCGCACCGCAGCGTCGCGAATCGCAATTTTAGTCCCTCCACCTGCGGTAACGGTGTCGGACGCGGCACGGACTGCCATTGGCTGATCCTCTCATCACTCGTGCGCTGAGCTAACGTTGCCATCAAAATTGAGGTTGTACCTCCGCTTAGGCAATAGGTAGTCTACCTACCGCACGGTAGGCAGAAAGCGTCAGTGGAGGCGGGGGCGGCAGGGCACCCCGCGAGCGTTGTCTACAGGCCGAGAACCAGCACGCCCCCAGTCATCGCTAGGAGAATCCCTCGTGTCCGTTTATCTGTATAGATGGGGAAAGTTCGCTTTCCGCCGGAAATGGATAGTGCTTCCGGTCTGGCTCATCCTCTTCGTCCTCCTCGGCGGCCTCGGGGCGCAGCTGAAGGAGCCGATGAGCAACGACTTCAGCATGCCGCAGCTACCGTCCGCGCGCGCAAATGACATCCTCGACAAGCACTTTCCCGGCGCCTCCGACGCCTTCAAGTTCGACGCCGTCACCGGAACGTATGTGATCGGCGCGCCCGCCGGGCAGAAGCTGACCGACCCGGCCAACCGTGCGGCAGTGGACGCGTTCATCGCCAAGCTCAGCGGCCTGGATATCGTCGACCACAGCAAGCCGGTCGCGAACCCGATCGAAGCGGCCGAGAAGATGGGCTGCCTGGCCAACCCCGATCCGTCGCAGTGCAGCGGCGCTCCGCTGAATGTGCTGAGCAAGACCGCGCCCGATTCGGTCGCGTTCATGAGCGTGCCGTTCTCGATCAAGAAGTTCACCGACGTCACCGACGAGCAGCGCACCGCGGCCTACAACGTGGCCGATGACGCGCGCAACGCCGGACTCACCGTCGAGATGAGCGGCTCGATCGCGACGAAGCAAGAGGGGCCGAGCGGCAAGTCCGAGCAGATCGGCATGGGCATCGCGCTCATTGTCATGATCGTCGCGTTCGGTGCCATCGTCGCCGCCTTCGTCCCGATCATCACCGCGATCGTCGGCCTCGGCGCGGCCACCTCGCTGATTTTCCTCGGCACCTCGGTGATCGAGGTTCCGAGCTTCACCACCTTCCTCGCCTCGATGATCGGTATCGCGCTGTCGATCGACTACGCGCTTTTCATCGTCTCCAGATACAAACATGAACTGGCGGTACAGGATTCGCCGGAAGAGGCCGCAGGCACTGCGCTCGGCACCGCAGGCTCTGCGGTGGTGTTCGCGGGTCTCACCGTGATCATCGCGCTCGGCGGTTTGAGCATCGTCGGCGTCGAGTTCCTCACCTTCATGGGTCTGGGTGGCGCGATCGCCGCCGCGTTCGCGGTGCTGACCGCCATCACGCTGATGCCGGCACTGCTCGGCGCGTTCGGCCGGTTCCTGTTCAAGCCCAAGCTGCCGTTCGTCGCCAAGCACGATCCGGAAGACGACACCTCGATCAGCAACGGCCAGCGCTTCGGCAGGCTCATCGGCAAGGCACCCGCCGTCACGCTGCTCCTCAGCGTCGTCGTCCTCGGCCTGCTCGCCGCGCCCGCGGCCGGCCTGAACCTCGGCCTGCCCGGCGATGACAGCATGCCGAAAACCTCGACTGTCCGAAAGGCGTACGAGCTGCGCACCGAGGGCTTCGGGGAAGGCAGCAACGGCGTGCTGAACGTCGCCGCCGACCTCACCAACGTGCCTGCCGACCGCCGCGTGGATGCGGTCAACGCACTGCGCAACAAGCTCGCGTCCTACTCCGGCATGGACTACGTGACCGAGCCGCAGTGGAGCGGCGAGGACAAGGCCGGTGCACTGCTCAACGGGGTGCCGAAGTCGGGCCCGAACAATCAGGCCACCAAGGATCTGGTCAGCGACGCTCGCGACGCCGAGGGATCGCTGAAATCCGAGTACGGCATGGAATACGGCATCACCGGCACCACCGCGATCTTCGCCGACGTCGACCATGTGCTACTCGGCAAGATCGTGCCGTATCTCGCAATCGTCGCGGGCGCTGCGTTCCTGCTGCTGATCCTGGTGTTCCGCTCGATCCTGGTGCCGCTGACGGCCGCGCTCGGGTTCCTGCTCTCCATGGCGGCGACCTTCGGTGCGACGGTGCTGATCTTCCAGGAGGGCAAGTTCGGGCTGATCGACGACCCGCACCCGATCATCAGCTTCCTGCCCATCATGTTGATCGGTCTTGTGTTCGGCCTCGCCATGGACTACCAGGTGTTCTTGGTGACCCGGATGCGCGAGGAGTTCGTGCACGGCAAGTCCCCCAAGGACGCGATGGTCAGCGGCTACCACCACGGTGCCCGCGTGGTCACCGCGGCCGCGGTCATCATGATCTCGGTGTTCGGCTCGTTCCTGCTGGAATCCGATGCCACGGCGAAGTCGTTCGGCTTCGCGCTCGCGGTGGGTGTGCTGCTCGACGCGTTCATCGTCCGAATGATTCTGATCCCGTCGCTGCTGGTGCTGATGGGCAAGTGGTCCTGGTGGATGCCGAAGTGGCTCGACCGGATCCTGCCCGACATCGACGTCGAGGGCTCGAAGCTGCGTGAACTGCAGCAGCAGTCCGTCGGGGTGGACAAGGAGCCGGTCCTGGTCGGCTGAGCCGACCGCCCCTGAAACAACCGCTCGGCCCCGCACCCAGGAACCTGGGTGCGGGGCCGAGTGCTTTCCGTCCAGCTTTGATCTTGTGCGGGCTGAGGTACCGGCCGCTTCCGGATAGGTACGACGAGACTCCCGCGACCCCATCCGATCGGTTGGGGGCGCGCTCGTGTCGGCGGCACCTACTGGCTGGGTTGGGGCAACAGGCAGTCGGTGACCGTGGGGTTCAAACCCGCGTAGTTGAGTGGGCCTGCGAGGGCGGTGACGGCAATGGTGCCCCAGCCTGCGCAACTGAGCGGGCCGCTATCGAAATAGTGGCGCTGACCTGCGGCGATAAGGCCGATGGCCAACCAGACCAGAAGCAGTGTGCTCAGCAGCCCAGTACCTCTGCGGTGTACCGGTCGTGGGTCGATCGTTCGCTCGCGCATTGTCATCGCCTTCTTTCTGCACTCGCGTCTACCGTGGGTACCCCCGTTTACGCCGATCACTCCCCGCGCGAGGCAACACAATCTGCGATACAATCCGTCACATGCTCCACGCTTTTAATCAACCGACCAGTCTTTTGCCTGCCACTTAGAGCACCTATCTTTCGCTCGTGAAGGCAATGCCGCCGATGGCGAACCCGCTCCGCACCACTCGGCCACCGGCCTGTACTACGTCGACGTCCGTCGCCTGACGGACCCTCCCACTCGAATCCCGGACATCCCCAGCCCATTCGTGCTGATACCGAATGCGAAACGCCTGGATGATCCCGCGCGCTACCAGCGCGCGCCCATCTCCACGGATATGTCCAATCTCCCTCCCGCACAACCGAATACGAGATCCGACCGCGCACCACCGGCACGCACCGGTGGCGTAGGCGCGCGTCCGCAGAATGGAGTCACCCGTTGGTTATCGGCCCGGTCAAAGAAATCCCACCCGCCGTTGCATTGCCGCAATCACACACTGGCAGAACAGCTTCCATGTTCGGCAGTGCACCCGTCCTCATCCTCGCCGCCATGCTCAGCATCCAATTCGGCGCAATCATCGCCAAGCAGCTGTTCGAAATCCTCGGCACCGGCCCGACCGCAGCCCTACGGCTGCTGATGGCAGGCATCATCGCGATGGCGCTGTGGCGGCCGTCGCTGCGCATCGAACGGCACGCACTGCCCGGCATCATCGGGCTCGGAGTGTCTGTGGCCGTGATGAATTCGTTCTTCTACGCGGCGATCGATCGCATTCCGCTCGGCATCGCGGTCACTATCGATTTCCTGGGGCCACTCGGCGTCGCGGTCGCAGCCTCCCGCCGCGGCCGCGACCTACTGTGGGCACTGCTAGCCGGCGGCGGCGTGCTGCTTCTGATGAAAACCGGTGGGCCCATGTCCTGGACCGGCGTGCTGTTCGCGCTGCTCGCGGCTGCGGGCTGGGGCAGCTACATCGTGTTCAGCAAGGTGGTCGGCGAACACACCTCGGGTCATGACGGACTGGCCTGGGCATTGGGCTTCGGCGCGATTCTGGCGCTGCCCCTGGTCGCGGCCGACGCAAGCTCGGCACTGTTCGACCCGATAGTGCTGCTCGGTGTTGTCGGTATCGCCGTGCTGTCTTCTTTGGTCCCGCACGCCATCGAGCTGCAGGCGCTGCGCCGAATCACGGCTTCGACGTTCGGGGTGCTGATGAGTTTGGAGCCTGCGGTCGCGGCCGGGGTGGGGCTGCTGTTGCTCGGTGAGGGGCTGCACCTCACGCAATGGATCGGAGTCGGCCTGGTGATTGCCGCGGCAGCAGGGGCTGCCCGCCTCACCGGTGAGCCGAAAACCCAACCGTCGCAGTCGCAGTCGCAGTCGCAGTCGCAGTCGCAGTCGCAGTCGCAGTCGCAGTCGCAGTCGCAGTCGCAGTCGCAGTCGCAGTCGCAGTCGCAGTCGCAGTCGCAGTCGCAGTCGCAGTCGCAGTCGCATCGAGAGATCGTCGCGGCGTAGGACGGCATCGTCTATCGCACCCTGTTCCGGCGAGCAAGCGCTCTATGCTCGCCGGAACAGGGCGAGTCCGGTGCCCTCGGGACAAAGCGGCTATGAACTCGGTTGCGGGACATTGCAGTCCGCAACCTTAGGGTTCACGCCCATGTAGTTGAGCGGGCCGACGAGCACGGTCAATGCGATCGAGCCGAACCCGGCGCAGTTGATCGGACCGCTGTCGAAATAGTTACGCTGACCCGCCGCGATCACGCCGATGACCAGCCAGATCAGGACAAGAGCAGTGCCCCGTTTCATGTTTCACCTGCGCATCGTCGCGGCACGGGCCGTGCCACGACGCATCCTGCCTGGCATCGGTCCCGCGCTTCCTCTCGAGCGGATACCCGCACGTGTGCCGATTATCCGCGTAAGAGCGCAACCCGCCCACTTGTTCGCCGATGTTTGCGCGCCGCGCCCTCGGGCCGCACTGTTGCGGTGGACCACCGCGAACGGAGGACCAACCGGCCGACACTGCCCTAACTGCTACGGACTAGGTTGCGGCACATTGCAATCCGAGATCTTCGGATTCACACCCATATAGTTGAGTGGACCGGCGATCACGGTGACGGCGATGGTGCCGAACCCGGCGCAGTTCACCGGGCTGCTGTCGAAATAGTGGCGCTGACCCGCGGCGATCACACCGATCACCAACCAGATCAGGACCAGCAGACTGCCAATTCTCATATAACTCTCACTCATATATCTGCCGCGCATGGTTCCCACGCGGACTCTTCGGCGGCGCACTGTCATCGCGTCCTTCCTGCACTCATCTACTGCGCGTATACCCGCGAATTCGAAGATCACCCAGGGGCCTCCGCCGGATTTCGACTCATCCTCCGGCCGACAGCCACGTGGCCCTCCGAGTCCCCGTAGCCCCGCACGCGGTGGAGCGGACCGCACGACCGGAGAAACGCCGCACAACGTGCGCATCGATGCCGATGTCACACTCCGGCGCTACGTTTCGTCTGTTCCTCAGAAGACTGATAAAGGAGCAGACGATGAAGATCGCAGTAGCCGGAGCAAGCGGGCGGATCGGCCGCGAGGTGGTCGATGTGCTGGAGAATCAGGGCCACGAGGTAGTCGCAATAGCCCGCTCCACCGGCGTCGACGTCTACACCGCGGAAGGTCTCGCCGAGGCGCTGACCGGTGTGCAGGTCATCGTCGACGCGGTGAACGCACCGACCGCAGAAACCGACGCGGTGACAGACTTCTTCGGCACCACCGCCCGAAACCTGCAACAAGCAGCGGCCGAGGCCGGCGTCACCCGAATCGTCCTGGTCTCGATCATCGGCATCGACCCGTTCACCGCCGGTCACTACGCCGGAAAGCTCGTGCAGGAACGCACCCTCAACGAAGGCCCGGTGCCCGTACAGATCCTGCGTGCCGCGCAGTTCCACGAGTTCACCGAGATGATGCTGGACTGGACCACCCGCGACGATGTCGCGTACGTCCCCGCAACCCGCACCCGACTCGTCGCCGCCCGCACCGTCGCCGAAAAACTGGCCGAACTCGCCACCGACGAAACGGCTCCCACCACGACCATCGAAATAGCCGGCCCGGAAGAGCTCAACCTCGCCGCCGCCACATCCCGGCTCGCCGCCCGCCGTGGCACCCCCTCCCGAGTCGAAGAAATCACCGACCTCGAAGACCCCAACCACGAACTCCAAGCAAACGGCGCCCTACTCCCCGGGCCCGACGCGATCCTCGCCGGACCAACCTTCGCTGAGTGGCTGGACCAGCACTACCCTGCCCGTTAGCCCGTGTGGCGGCCGGCGGCATATCCACGTGATGTGTGGACATGTCGGCACCTGCATCGGATCAGCGAGCGATCTCGTCCATCAACATCCAGGTGGCAGCGCATCGAGAGCCGCATGTGCCAGCTCACCTTCAGGCTTGTCCCCAGCGCGCACCAACATCAGGCCGCGTTGCATTTCGTGGCCGTCCGCTGCCCTGCGCCCGTCTATACCGCGACGACGTTCAGCAGCGGTCCGAGCCCCTTGAAGCCGTCTGGGTTGCGGGTGTACAGCGGCAAGCTGTACTGAACTGCTGTAGCTGCTATCTGGAGGTCGGCCACTCGTCCTCGGGGTTTACGCCCGATCTGCTCGAGGAGAAACGCCAACGACCCATACACGTTGGCCGTCTCGGCATCGAACGCGAGCGGGTTGAACGATTTCGCGACCCACTGAAACTGGAGTTGGCGTTGGGCTTGTTTCATCGGATCTTTGGTGGAGTGCAGTCCCGCGGCGAGTTCGGCAAGACTTATCGCGCTGATGGCGGCTTCCGCTTCATCGGGCAGCGCTGATTGCACCTCGGGGAAATCGATAAGGACCGATGTGTCGAGCAGCACGTGCCGGGGGATGGTGGGCTCATTCACGGCCAGGGATCTCCTGGTCGATCATCGCATCCATGTCGGCACGCCACTCGTTGTAGTCGATACGCGGCACGTGGGCGCTGGTGCTGGCGAGTTCGCCGATGGGCACGAAGGTTCGCCGTGTCAGGGGCTTGAGTTCGGCGACAGGTTTGCCATTACGGGTGATGGTGAAGCTCTCGCCGGCTTCGACAGCAGCGAGGACCTTGCCGCTGTCGTTGCGGAGGTCGCGTTGCTGGATCGTTTTCATACCCCCAGGCTACCCAAACTGCTACATGGTGTACAGAATGCTACAGCCTGTGGAGAAGAAAATAGCCACCTGTGCAAAAAGATGAGAGGCCCGAGCGGTGGTGGAGGGGATCCGAAATCCCCTACTACAGAGAAGAAAATAGCCCTTCACCTGCGTGAACAGGTGAAGGGCTTTGGCGGTGGCGGAGGGATTTGAACCCTCGGAGGGGGGTTACCCCTCACACGCTTTCGAGGCGTGCTCCTTAGGCCGCTCGGACACGCCACCGCCGACAACCATACCGGACGGCCGCCGGATCGATAAATCGCCTGTAGAGGCGGGGAATGGAGGGCCGGCGCCATGACTGCATGGCGCTGTGGATGAGGTCGACGGGTTCGCTCTTGCCGTACAGCGGCGCTAGGTGGTCCCACATCCGTTCGACCGTTTCAGGGGACTTTGTGTGTCGTCGGGTCGCGATCTCCTCGACCGCGTCGGGAGCCGTGTCAGGCGAGGCGGATACTGCGTCGGCTGCGAAGTCGGCGGCACTGAGCTCAACGCTGAGTTCGGAAGAACGCCTCGAGCAGTGCCACGCATTCCTGCTCGAGCACTCCGCCGCGCACCTCGGGGCGGTGATTGAGGCGGCGGTCGCGGACTACATCCCAGAGTGAGCCGACGGCGCCGGTTTTGGGTTCCCATGCGCCGAATACGACGCGGGCGACGCGGGCGAGGACTAGTGCGCCCGCGCACATGGTGCACGGTTCCAGGGTGACCGCGAGGGTGACGCCCTCGAGTCGCCACCCATCACCGTGCACCTCGGCGGCGCGGCGCAGGGCGAGGATTTCCGCGTGTGCGGTCGGGTCGCCGAGGGCTTCGCGCGCATTGGCCGCGCGGGCGAGCTCGCGGCCTGCCGAATCGAACACGACGGCGCCCACCGGCACGTCGCGGACACCCGCGTCGCCGGCGGCGGCGATCGCGGCGCGCACCATGTCGGAGTCGGACAGACCGTCTCTCAGCAAGCCCACGTCGGCCGACACACTGTTAGCGCGGCAGCTTGTCCAGCACGGCCGACAGCTCGTTGGCGAAGCCGAGCCGCTGGGCGATCATGCCGAGCTGTTCATCCGGGTACAGGTCGGTCTCGGCGAGGATCACGCTGAGCACAGGTTCGGGCAGGCCGAGATCGGCGAGGACGCCGAGGTCGCCTTCCTCCCATGGCTCGATGTCGTCGAGTTCGTCGGGGTCGATATCCGGGATTTCGACATTGAGAGCCTCGAGCACATCGGCGGCGATGTCGTAGTCGATCGCGGCGGTCGCGTCCGAGACCAGCATGCGGGTGCCGCTGGGTGCGGGCCGGAGCACGATGAAGAACTCGTCGTCGATGTCGAGTAGTCCGAACACCGCGCCTGAACTGCGCAATGCCTTGAGCTCGTTCTCCGCCGCGGACAGATCGGTGAGTGCAGCCGAACTCAGCGGACTACACCGCCATTGTCCTTCTTCGCGGACAACGGCCACTGCGAACCCTTCTACGTCGTCGTAATCATCCGACGCCGCCCTGTTCGTGCCCGAGCGCTGTGCTGCCATGGCCGCAACGGTAGTCGGCTCGAGCCGAAATGTTGAAGTCGTATGCGAATCTGTTCCGGTGACTCGTGACCAGAAAGCACCCGTGTGCGTCCTCGGGACGGGCTTGATCGGTGGTTCCCTGCTCCGCGCCGCTGCCGGCGCGGGCTTCGACGCCTGGGGATACAACCGATCGGAGCCGGGTGCGCAGGCCGCACGCGCCGACGGATTCGATGTCACCGGCGATCTGCTCGGCGTGTTGACCAGGGCCGCGGACACCGACGCGACGATCGTCGTCGCGGTGCCGATGCCCGCGGTCGACCACATACTCACAGAGGTTTCCGCCTTCGCGCCCAGGTGCACGCTCACCGATGTGGTGAGCGTGAAGGCTCCGGTGGCGGCGGCCGTACACAAACACGGACTGTCAACGCGCTATGTGGGCGGGCATCCGATGGCGGGCACCTCCGAATCCGGCTGGGCCGCCACTGATCCGGGTCTGTTCCGAGGCGCGGCGTGGGCGGTCGGCGTCGACGAGGGCACGCCCCCGGAACCGTGGACGCGCGTGGTGCGGCTGGCGCTGGCCTGCGGTTCGGTGGTCGTGCCGGTTGTCGCGGACGAGCACGACAGCGCCGTCGCCCGGATTTCGCACCTGCCACATGTGCTGGCCGAGGCGCTCGCGATCGCGGGTGACGGCGGCGGGGAGCTGGCGCTCGGGCTCGCGGCGGGCTCGTTCCGCGATGGCACCAGAGTGGCGGGGACCGCGCCGGGCCTGGTGCGCGCGATCTGTGAACCGAATTCCGCGGCGCTGCTCGCCACGTTGGACGACACGCTCACGGTGCTCGCCGCCGCCCGCGACAGCCTGCGCGAGACAGGATCGCTTGCGGATCTCGTCGACGCCGGGTTCGCGGCACGGCAGCGCTACGAAACGGCGCAACGCTGGGAGATCACCGGTGTCCACCCTGGCGAGCAGGACTGGCTGGGGCAGTTGCGCGAAGCTGGTCGGCGCGGCGGCGTTATCACCAGTCTGGACTGATGATCGGTCACCAGGCCGATCGCGATGCTGGTTGAGGCACAGGATGTTGCGTGCAGAATCCAGCACGGCGTCATCGGTTCAGCTGGATTGATGGGCCGAATGTTCGGCCGATGCGATGTTGATCGAGGCTCGACCTACGCAGGCAGCTTCGGCTCGATGCGCAGCATTAGCGCCGAGGGGAAAGGCGTCCGCGCCGACAGTCGTCCACGAGTGGACCGGGCCTGGTGGGGGCGATCAACCGTGCTGCTGGTCATGGGTCACCGACAGGCGGGCTGCCGTCAAATTCGCTCGGCCAGGCCGGGGTAGTCCAGCAGGAAGCCGTCGGCGTCGACGGTGACAGTGGCGCTGGAAACCGGCGACAGGACGCTGATCCCGTCCGTGCCGCTGCTGTAGGTGAGGCTGGCTTCCTGGACGAGCAGGTCGGGGAGGCGGACGTAGACGACCGGCACCTGGACATCGCCGACTGCGTGCTGCAAGCCGAAGCGGCGGATCGGCAAGGTGTTGAAGAACGGACTCAGCACCACATCCACGTCGAGCGCACCCGCGAAGGTGGAGCGCACGTGGCTGCCACCCGCATCCACCAGCCAGTAGTTCTCTTCATCGCGTGCGATGGACGCGTGCCGCTCCCCCGCCGCAGTGGTGCTGCGCAGCGACAGCCGCTTGGTGACGCCGTTCTCGTCGGTGACCAGATCGTAGGAGGCGCTGAAGGGGGGATGGTCCGCGCAGGCGCCACCGATCATCCGGCCCGCGGCGCGGATGCGGTTGCCGTTGAGCGTCACGCGCACCGACTCCATCCGCACTGCGTTGTGCGCACGCCAGGTGAGAATCGCCGGCCACCGCGATGCCGGTTGGCTGTCAGGGCCAGAGGCTGGGTTCGTCACGTATCTACCGTAAGGGACGCAGCCGTCTGCCCCCGCGTCACACCAGCGACTCGCGCCAGGCCGCATGCAGACCGGCGAACCGTCCGGTGCCCCCGATCAGGGCTTCGGGGGTGCCGTCCTCGACGATCCTGCCGGATTCCAGCACCAGCACCCGGTCGGCGATGGCGACAGTGGAGAGCCGGTGCGCGATGATCACCGCGGTGCGGTCGCGCAGCACCGTTTCCAGTGCCTGCTGGACCAGCCGCTCGCTCGGGATGTCCAGGCTCGAAGTGGCCTCGTCCAGCACGATCACCGCGGGATCCGCTAGGAACACCCTCGCGAATGACACCAACTGCCGCTGGCCCGCCGAGAGCCTGCCGCCACGCTTGCGCACGTCGGTGTCGAAACCCTCGGGCAACGCCTGCACGAAGTCGTACAGTCCGATCGCGCGGGCCGCCGCGTACACCTCCTCGTCGGTGGCGTCGGGTCTGCCGAGCCGGATGTTGTCTGCCACCGATCCGGAGAACAGGTACGACTCCTGGGTCACCATCACAACATTGCGCCGCAGGTCGACATCGGTCAGCTTGCGCAGGTCGATGCCGTCCAGGGTCACCGTGCCACCGGACGGATCGTAGAAACGTGTCAGCAACTTGGCCAGCGTCGACTTGCCCGCACCGGTCGCGCCGACCAGGGCCATCACCTGGCCCGCCGGGATGTCCAAGGTGAACTCCGGCAGCACAGTGCGGGTCCCGCCTTCCGGCTTCGATGCCTTGTCGAGCGTTATACCGTTGGGCTGCAACGTCTTTGTGGCCTCGTCCCCCATCGCGGACACGGCTGTGCCCACCTCGGGCAGCGGCTCGGCATCGTCGGGCAGTGCATTCACACCGCCGTCGACCTGCTGCTTCGTACCGGTCTCCGCGGGCCGGTTCGCACTGGAGTCGTATCCGAACCACACGCGATCCATCCGGACCGCGCCCCGGGCCTTACCGAGCGATGTCGGCTCGGTCGGTTCCGGCACCGACGGCTCCTCCTCCAGCACACCGGAGATCTTCTCCAGCGCCGCCGCCGCGGACTGATAGGAGTTGAAGACCTGGGCCAGTTCGTCGAGCGGACCGTAGAACTCATTGAGGTACAGCAGGTACGCGGCGAGGACACCGACCGCGAGGTCACCCTCGATCACCCGCCACGCACCGACCACGATGACGATCACGGTGGTCAGGTTGCCGAGCAGCCGGGTGAGTCCGGCGTAGTCGCCCATGCCGCGCATGGCGGCGGTGGTGGCCTGCCGATACTCCGAATCCTCCAGTGCCAGTACTGATTCGTTGCGCTGTTCGCGCCGGAAGGTCTGCACGGCGCGGATGCCGCCCATCGACTCGACGAACTGCACGACGACCTTCGCGATGGCGCCGCGCGTACGTCGATAGCCCGCACGCTGCCTGCGCTGCGCCCAGCGGGTGACGAGCACCAGTGGGACGAAACCGACGAGCACGATCGCGGCGAGTGTCTGATCGAGATAGACCAGCAGGACCGCGATGGTGAGCACCGAAAGGATTGCGCTCAGTGCCTGATTCAGCGCGCTCTCCAGCAGTTCCTGGAGTGTCTCGATATCGCCGGTCAACCGGGCGACAACCTTGCCCGAGGTGTACTTCTCGTGGAAGGCGACGCTGAGCCGCTGCATGTGCTCGAACGAGCGGACCCGCAGGTCGAACAGCACGCTCTGACTAAGATTGCCGGAAACCCGCAGGAAGAAGAACGTGGTGAGCACGCCGAGGCCGACCGTGCCGAGGTAACCGACGACGGTGAGCGCCAACGGAGTCCAGTTGCCCCTGGCTCCTTCGGCGATCCCGGTGTCGAGACCGTGCGCGATGAACAGCGGCGCCGAAACCATCGCGGCGTTGTCCACCACGATCAGCACCATGGCGAGCACCGCGATCTTGCGGTACGGCCGGACCAGGTCGAGCAGCAGTCGCCGGGATCGACCGGCCAGCACCAGGTTTCCGGTCTGGGTGACCTCTTTGTCCTCGCTGGCGATGCCGCGCCAATCGGCGACCGAATCCCGGGTGGCCGGTTCGGCCTCGCGCGGCGTGGTCGCCTCCGCTTCCGTCGTCATGATTCACCTCCCATCAGCTCGCGATAACGGCTGTTGGTCTTCAGTAATTGATCGTGCGAACCTTCGGCGACGATCCGGCCGTCGGCGAGCACCGCGACCCGGTCGGCCAGCGCCGCCGTGGACGGCCGATGCGCGACGAGCAGCGTGGTCGCTCCCGCCAACACGGTGCGCAGCCGTTCCTGCACGCGCTCTTCGGTTTCCACGTCGAGTGCTGACAGCGGGTCGTCGAGCACCATGATCCGGGTCCGATCACCCACGCCCTGCCGACCATGTCGAGTGGTCTGTACGTTGTCGCTGACAGGGCCGAGCACCGCACGAGCCAGCGCGAGCCGCTGACGTTGACCGCCGGAGAGGCTGAGCCCTTGCTCACCGATCCTGGTGTCGAGCCCCCACGGCAGGTCATCCACGAACTCCGCGGCCTGGGCGATGTCGAGCGCGCGGCGCACATCCACATCGGTGGCCTCGGGGTCACCGAGCGCGACGTTCTCCCGCACGCTCGCCGAGAACAGCACCGGATCCTCGAATGCCACCGAGACCAGCGACCGCAGATCCGACACCCGCATCGCAGAGATATCGATGCCGTCGATGGTGATGACACCGTCGGAGACGTCGTAGAGCCGCGGAATCAGGTTGAGCAGCGCGGTTTTTCCGCTGCCCGTCGCGCCGACGAGCGCCACCGTTTCACCGGGGCGCACCTTCAGCGAGACATCGTGCAGCACCTCCCCTTTCGCGTCGGGGAAGGCGAACCGCACACCGTCCAAGGTCAGCTCGCCCGCGATGTGCGCAGGCAGCTCTACCGGGTCGGCCGGATCGGTGATGTCGACCGGAGTGTCGATGATCTCCCAGTACCGGTCCGCCGCGGTGCGCGAATCGTTGAGCTCGGCAAGCAGGAATCCGGTCCAGATGATCGGCCACTGCAGGAACGTCGACAGCGTGATGGCCGCAACCAAGGTGCCGAGCGTCATCGTGCCGTGCGCGACGGCGTAGCCGCCGTAGCCGAGCGCGAAGGCGATCGCTAGCTGCGGCAGGCTCATCATCGCCGACCACAGTGTCGCGTCCAACCGGACCTTGAGCATTTCGGTCTGCTGCAGTTCGCGCGACTGTGCGGTGAAGCGCCCGCCGAAGAACACGCCGCGGCCGAACGCTTTCAACACCCGGACGCCCTGCGCAGACTCCTCGGCCGTTGTCGCCAGATCGCCGGACTGGTCCTGCGAGCGGCGCGACGCCACCTCGTAGCGCCGCACGAACCGCGTGCAGATGTACACCAGCGGGATCGAGATGATCCCGAAGATCAACCCGATCTGCCAGCTCAGCGCACACAACACGAGCAGGCCGACCGGAATGATGACGAAGTGCAGCACCAGGAACGGGCCTGCGAACGCGACGAACCGGCGCAGCGTGGCCAGATCATCGATCGCGCGGGAGAGCAGCTGTCCCGATTCCCAGGCGTCGTGGCGTCCGATCGCCAGCGACTGCAGCTTGCGGAAGATCTTGGCGCGCATCGTGATTTCGAAATGCGTCGCGGGTTTGGAAACCAGCCATCGGCGTCCCCACACGCCGAGTGCCTCCAGCAGGCCGAGTGTCAGCACCGCGAGCACCGGCAGGACCGCACCGGAGAAATCGCGATGGGCAATCGGGCCATCGATGATGCGCGCGATCAGCAGCGGGATCACGATCGCGGTCAGGGTGGCGACTACGGCAAGTGCCGTCGCCCCGATCAGTGCGGCGCGATACGGCCGGAGGTAGGGCAGAAACCGACGCAGCGAATGCAAACGTCCAGGCGCGGCGGCATCGAGCCGCTCCGGTCTATCGGCCTCCGGTTCGGCCGACGGCCGTTCGAGCATGACAGACAAGGCTCCCCCTCGTGGTCCGTGGATCGGCGGTGTCGCGAACGGACCCTCCCATGATGTTCGCATCGGGGTCCGACAATCCAGCGTCGCATCGACGCGCGCTCCGGCCAACCGATTTTCCGGCTGGTCAGCGACCGGCGCATCGGTATCTGCAAGGGAAATCGCGCTCGGGCAGGTCGGCACCGCAGTCATGTCCACAGCCAACAACCTCGAGTTATCTCGAGGTCAAGTAAGCACGAGCTGTACCCGCCGGGCATAGACTCCGGAAGTGATCCTCGTCGCCGGCTACCTGCGCGTCACCGACCGGGAGAAGTATCTCGGGAGCTGCCGCGAGGTCGTCGAGCTCGCCCGCGCGACCGAGGGCTGCCTGGATTTCAGCCTCGGCGCCGATCTGGTCGAACCGGATCGGGTCAACGTCTACGAGCGCTGGTCCACCCGGACCGCGCTCGACCGGTTCCGCGGCGCCGGCACCGAAGGCGAACTCGACGCCCAGATCCTGGGCGCCGAGGTCCGCGAATTCGACTACACCGACGAAACCCGGTTGTAGCGGTGGTTTCTCACACGGCCTGCTGATCGTCCGGCGCGTCCGGGAAGGCCTGCTGCTGATATCCGCCGCGCAGGGTGCCCTCGAGATAGGCGGCCCGGCAGGCGCGGCGGGCGATCTTGCCGCTCGAGGTGCGCGGGATGGAACCCGCGGGCACCAGCAGTACGTCGCGGACGGTGACGCCGTGCCGTTGCGCGATCGCCACACGCACGATGTCCCCGACCGGCAGCGGGTCCAGCTTGCCCGCGCCGGACCCACGCTCGGCGACGATGACCAACTGCTCGGAGGTGTCCTCGGCGTCGTAGTTCAGACCGGAGCGACTGCCCTGCTCGAACACCAACGCGGGCAACTCGTTCGCAGGCACCGAGAACGCCGCGACAAATCCCGGGCGCAGCGCGGTGCTGGATTCCTGCGCCGAGAACTCCAGATCCTGCGGGTAGTGGTTGCGGCCGTCGACGATCACCAGATCCTTGACCCGGCCGGTGATGAACAGCTCGCCGTCGAAGTAGGCACCGAAATCGCCGGTGCGCATCCACTTCGCGTCCGATGCGGTGCCCTGGGCATGACTGCCGCCGGGTAGCCGCTTGGTGAGCCTGTTCTGGAAAGTCGCGACGGATTCCTCCGGGTGACCCCAATAACCGATGCCCATATTCTCGCCGTGCAGCCAGATCTCGCCGACCTCGCCGTCGGCGCGCTCGATGCCGGACTCCGGATCGACGATCACCGCCCACTGCGACAACGCGACGTAGCCGCACGAAACCTGGGCGATCGCGTTGTCGGTGCCCGGCTCGACCTCGACCATGCGTCCGCCGTTGAGCTCGCCACGATCCACATAGACCACCTTGGCCTCGTCCTCGGCCTTGGTCGCCGAGACGAACAGCGTTGCCTCCGCCATGCCATAGCACGGCTTGATGGC
Source organism: Nocardia sp. CWNU-33 (assembly GCF_046764895.1). NCBI lineage: Bacteria > Bacillati > Actinomycetota > Actinomycetes > Mycobacteriales > Nocardiaceae > Nocardia > Nocardia sp. CWNU-33. Next base: position 241,752 of record NZ_JBKOQN010000010.1, read on the forward strand.
GGTTTTCGGCAGACCGTATGGCCCGAACGCCTCGTTGAACTTCTTCATCGACGACACCGATACCGGCTCACTGCCGTTGATCAAGCCGATCACGTTGGACAGATCCAGCTCCTCGCCCGGCTTCGGCTTGCCCCGGGCCGCGGCATGCTCGAACGCGAAATTCGGTGCGGCGGCGAAGGTCCCCGCACCGTCGGAGGCGGCAGCCAATTCCTTGATCCAGCGATAGGGTCGACGCACGAACGCGCTCGGCGACATGATCGTGATGAAGCCGCCGCCGATGGTCGGCAGGATTACGCACAGCAGACCCATGTCGTGGAACAGCGGCAGCCAGGTGACGCCGCGCGAGTTCTCGGTGACGCCGATGGCATCGATCATCTGCAGCAGGTTCGTGCCGACCGAGCGGTGGGTGATCGCCACACCCGCAGGCGTCCGCGTCGACCCCGAGGTGTACTGCAGATAGGCGACACTGTCGATATTGATCTTCGGCCGCACCCACGCCGCGCCGACGCTGTCGGGGACCGCGTCGACGGCGATGAAGCGCGGACGCTGCCCCGCGGGCAGATGCCGGAAGAGGTTCCGCACCCCCGCCGCAGCGGATCCGACCGTCAGAATCGCCGCGGGCGCGCAGTCACCGAGCACCGCGTGTAGGCGATCGGTGTGACCCTGCTCTTCGGGGTCGAACAGCGGCACCGCGATATTGCCCGCGTAGACAGCCGCGAAGATCGCCACGACGTAGTCGAGGCCCTGCGGGGCAAGGATCGCCACCCGATCACCCGGCTGCGACACCTGCTGAAGTCGAGCCGCGACCGCCCGCAGCCGGACACCGAACTCGCGCCAGGTCAGTTCCAGGTACTCACCATCGCGTTCTCGCGAGTAGTCGATAAAGCGGTACGCGAGTCCGTCACCGTTCTCCGCGCTGTGCTTGTCGACGAAGTCGATCAAGGTCTTGTCACCCAAGATCTTGATATTGCCCTGCTCGTCCAAATAGTCGTCGAAGGTTTCGCCGATCATCGCCTTATCCTTTTCCAACGCACGCACTAAGCCATGACACTGAACACAGACAGACACCGGAGCGCCGGGAAGATTAGCAGGTCCGGTGGCCCCGGGTCACTCAGTACCGGCCGAAAGTGAGTGCGACGTTGTGCCCACCGAAGCCGAAAGAGTTGTTCACGGCGTACTCGATGCGCCCGGCCCTTGCCTGACCCCTTACGATGTCGAGGTCGACTTCCGGATCCTGATTCTCCAGGTTCAGCGTCGGCGGGACGATGGCGTCACGCACCGAGAGCACGGTGATCACCGACTCGAGCGCGCCGACGGCGCCGATGGAATGTCCGAGTGCCGATTTCGGCGCGTACACCGATGCATGGTTGCCGATCGCCTTGCTGATCGCGAGCGCCTCGGCGGTGTCACCGATCGGTGTCGCGGTCGCGTGGGCATTGATGTGGTCGACATCGTGTTTGGTCAATCCGGCGCTCTGCAGCGCCCTGGTGATCGCACGCGCTGCGCCGGAACCCTCGGGGTCGGGAGCAACCAGATGGAAACCGTCGGAGGTGATCCCCGCACCCATCAGCCGCGCGTGGATAGTCGCGCCGCGCGCTTTGGCGTGCTCCTCGGTCTCGACGATCATCATCGCGCCTGCCTCGCCGAAGACGAAGCCGTCGCGATCGACGTCGAACGGCCGCGACGCGCACTTCGGGTCGTCGTTGCGTGTACTCATCGCGCGCATCATGGTGAATGCTGCGATCGGCAGCGCCTGAATGGAGCCCTCGACGCCGCCGGTGACAACCATGTCGGCATCGCCCATCACGATCATCCGCCACGCGTTGGCGATCGCCTCCGACCCGGACGAACAAGCCGACACCGGCGTCACGACACCGGCTCGGGCACCGAGCTCCGAGCCGACGCAGGCGGCAGCGCCGTTGGGCATGATCGCCTGCACGGTGAGTGGCGAAACCTTGCGGTAGCCACCGTTTTCCATTTTGTCGCGGGCGTCGACGATGGCCTCGGCGCCGCCGAGGCCGGTGCCGATCGCGACGCCGAGGCGGTCCCTGTCCACCTCCGGGCTGCCCGCATTGCGCCAGACTTCGCGGCAGAGGCAGATGGCCATCTGCTCCACATAGGACATGGACCGCGTCTCGGCCCTGGTCAGAACCGCACTCGGCGCTACCTTCAGATGGCCGCCGATACGGACAGGGAGACCGAAATCCTCGATGAAGGCGTCCTCGAGGATGTCGATGCCGCTCTCCCCATTGAGCAGGCCCTTCCAGGTGGAATCGACATCACCGGCGATCGAGGTGGTCGCCGCGAGACTGGTGACGACAACGCTGGGGTAGGCCCCATTCTTGGTGGACGGAATCTGCATATCGCTCACTTTCCTGGCGTCACTTGGGATAAACCGGGAACTGCGCGTCGACGCTGGAGCGCCGGAAGGTCAGCAGTGGCCAGGAGCAGATTCGCCTCCTGCCGTCGAACGGCCATGACGATACCCGGCCGATAGCCCATTGGCATTATCGGTGCGCGCGTCCGGATCTCGGTGCTGGACACGCGGCCGGGTGGGCGGCCTGCACCGAGATCCCGACTCGAGTAACCTGCTGTGCGAGCACGGAGCGCAATCGCCGCAAGCAATCGCTGCTGGTTCGCATTAGCTGCTGGTCCTTTCGAGCGACCTGCAAGCAATCGCTACGGCCGACCAGCGCCCATCGTGGGATCGCGGAAAGGGATGACTGTGACGCGCGGGCGGATGGTCGGGCTGTTCGCCGGTATCGGCGGGCTCGAGCTCGGACTCGGCACGCACGGCTGGGACACCGAATTGCTCTGCGAGATCGAGCCGGGCGCCCAGGCTGTGCTCGCCGCGCGCTTTCCCGATGTGCCGTTGCACAGCGACATCACCACGCTGCGCGCCATCCCCGCAGGCACCGAACTCGTCGCCGCGGGCTTTCCCTGCCAGGACCTCTCACAGGCCGGACGCACCGCGGGCATCACCGGTAAACGGTCCGGCCTTGTCGATGAGGTGTTCCGGCTGGTGCGTCGCAGGCGCGGGCCGCGCTGGCTGCTGATCGAAAACGTGCCGTTCATGCTGCAACTCGGTCGTGGCGCGGCGATGCGGCACATCACCGCGGCGCTCGAGGAGCTCGGATACACCTGGGCCTATCGGGTGGTGGACGCGCGCGCGTTCGGGCTGCCGCAGCGTCGGCAGCGGGTGCTGATGCTCGCCTCCCGCACCGAGGACCCGCGCCAGGTTCTTTTCGGCGACGACGCGGGCGAGCGGACCGTCGGCGATCCCGAACGAGATCCGTGCGGCTTCTACTGGACCGAAGGCGTGCGCGGACTCGGCTGGGCGGTGAACGCGATCCCCACCATCAAGGGCGGCTCTGCGCTCGGCATCGCAAGCCCGCCCGCGGTGCGGCTGCCGTCCGGGGAGGTGGTCACGCCGGGCATCGTCGACGGAGAACGCTTGCAGGGCTTCGATTCCGACTGGACCGCGCCCGCAACCGATGCGCCGGGTATTCGGCAGGGGCATCGCTGGAAGCTGGTCGGCAATGCGGTGAATGTCCGGATGGCGGAGTGGGTCGGCGCGCGCCTCGCCGATCCGCTCGGTGCGATTCCCGATGATCAGCCGCTGGCACCCGGCCAGCCGTGGCCGACCGCCGCGTGGGGTCGCTGCGGTGTTGCCCACCGGGTGCCGGTGTCGACCTGGCCGGTGCATGAGCCGTATGAGGATCTCGGCAATTTCCTCACCGATTCCCGGCTGCTTTCCGCGCGCGCGACCGCCGGATTTCTGCGCAGAACCGGTATGGGCAGTCTGCGATTTCCGCCCGGCTTCCTGGCCGATATGGAAAGCCATCTCGATCGGATGGGCGGCTGGGCGGCATGAGTGCGGACGCTTCGGCACGGCGGCCGCCGACCGACGCGGCGACGAGTGCGCGTATGGCGCGGCAGCGGCGCAGCGGAACCAAGCCGGAACTTGCACTGCGCCGGGAACTGCACCGGAGGGGATTGCGGTATTTCGTCGATCGCGCGCCGCTACCAGGTCAGCGCCGCCGGGCCGATCTGGTGTTTCCCCGGCTGCGGGTGGCGGTTTACGTCGACGGATGCTTCTGGCATCGCTGTCCGCAGCACGCCACCGATCCCAAGAACAATGCGGAATGGTGGGCACAGAAGCTGCTCGGCAATGTGGAGAGGGACCGCGCCACCGATTCGGCGCTGGCCGCGGCCGGCTGGCAAGTGATTCGGGTGTGGGAACACGAAGACGCCGTGGCGGCGGCGAATCGGGTGCAGACCGTTATCGAGGCCGGCCGCTGAATGACCGCTGGCGCACCCGGACCAAGGCGCGCGGAGCATGCGCGGCCAGATAGGCCGACACCGCCATGGCAGACATCACAGCGATCCCGCCCAGGGCTGTCGCGAAAGCAATCATGGGAACTCCTTCGATGTTGTCTCCCCCACAGGGTGTCCGATAGACCTGACAGGATCCTGTGCGCGGGTTGGGAATGCTGTACGAGCCATGTTGGTTAGGACACACTGATCAATCGGTGATCACCGGACCGGAAATAGGCGGGACAATGGGTCGGGTGAGTGGTAGCCGGAAGATCGCCGAACGGCACGTACGCGCGGCCTCCTGGTTCATCGCAGCGGCCATCGCGATCGCCGGACTCTGCTATTCGTCGTGGCTGCTCGAATTCTTCCTGCACATCGACGTCGACCCGGTGAATTCTTTCCTCAGCGAACTGGACGCCGAGGGCAGGCCCCACCGGGAGGTATTCGCGACGGCCGACAAGATCGTCGGCGCATTGCTGATCCCCGCGGCCATTGCCGGGCTACTGCTGTTTCCCCGGCGCAGGTTCACCACCGCCGGCTGGGTGGCGCTGTTGTGTTTCGGCGCCGCGACCATCGGCGATGTACTGCTGCCGCTGCGCGACTGCACCCCGCAGGACAATGCCGCGTGCGGCGGAGGCGGCAGCGAACTTTTCCCGCAGCTGCATCAGCCGCACGCGCTGACGAGCACCATCGCGGTGACCGCTATCGCGGTCGCCGCCTTCGCATTCAGCCTCGCGGCGTTCCGATACCACCGCTGGCGGATCCTGCGCGAGGCCGGTCTGGTTGTGCTGGTGATCGGGTCGGCGGCGACCGTGTGGATGCTGGTCGCCGACAACCTGACCGGCAATTACGCGCTCGGCATTGCCCAGCGGATCCAGGTCGGATCGATGTCGCTGTGGCTGATCACGCTGGCCGCCGCGGTGATTCTGGAGGGTCGGGAATGGACCGACCCGGATAGTTAGCCGACCTGTAGGCGCACCGTGTGGCTGTCGAGCTTCGCGGGCAGCTTGCCGGTGTCCACGAGCAGGATCTCGCCGGTGTCCTGGACACCGTCCGGCAGGGTCTTGGGCTTCAGCATGAACGGTTGCTGCTCGCCTTTGCTGCCTGCCAAGCCGAAGTCGCTGTCGTTGGCGATGTAGATCGTCTTGCCGCCGTCCAGGGTCGCGATGCCCTCGATTTTGTCGTGCCCATAGAACTTGCCGTCGGCATTGAGCCCGGTGACCAGTGCCGTGAGATCCAGGTTCTCGATCTTGGCGACCGGCTTGACGCCCGCCCGGCTCAGTGCCGCACTGCCCTCGGCGGTCGGCACCGTGCCGACCAGGGTCTCCAGCGCCTTGCCGTCGATCAGCAGGCCGCCGCGTTCCGGATCGTATTGCGCGCCGGGCACCTTCGACTGCGGGCCGACATCGGTGGCGCCGGAGATGTCGATGGTCCACAGCTTCTTGTTCGATGTGGGCGGCAGCTCGCCGTCGCGTTCGTCGACCAGGAAGGTGGTCGGGCTCAGCGCGGTGATCTCCGAGACCGCGACCTTCGTCTGCTTCGGGTTCTCCAGCGGGTAGACGAATTCGCGCAGCGCTTTGGTTTTCAGGTCAACGGTGACGATGCGGGTCATCGGCACCTCCTTGGCCGAGCCGTCCAGCCCGGGGGTTTTCAGGCCGCTCTGCACGATACCGACGAGAGTGCCGCCGTCCGGGGTGCTGGTCAGACCCTCCATGCCCTGGTTAGGGGTGCGCAGCGCAATCTCCTTCGGCAGTCCGGCGCCGGGGGCGAGCCGCTCGATCTCGGCGCCCTTGGCATCGAAATGCACCAGGAACGGGCCGTATTCGTCGGAAACCCAGAAGCTGCCGTCGGGTAGCGCGACCAGACCCTCCGGATCGAGCCCGTGATCGGTGGGCGGCAACACGGCGCCCGCGAGGTCGCGGATGGTTTCACCGGTACTCGCCGCAACATCGACCTGGCCGTTGAACGGGGTGCCGTTCGCGGTGTGCAGATCGATCGAGGACTGCAGCGTGGCGCGGTTGCCGACCAGCTTGAACCGGCCGATCTTGGGAACGAATCCCGGTGTCGGCGAAAGCTTCTCGTTCTTGCCGGGACCGTCGACATTCGGGCCGCGGTCGGTGAGGCCGTAGAACTCGTCCTTCGATCCTGGCACCGGCGTCCATGCCGAGCCGAAACCGCTGGCCTGCACGGTGGCACCGCCCAACTCGCCGAGCGGCGGCAGGTCGGTGGTGTACAAACGGACCGCATCGGTTGTGGTGACGCCGAATTCGTCGGCGCCGGTGTAGCCGGGCTTCGGCTGGTAGACGAGCGCACCGTCGGTGCGCCTGCTGAGCGAGCCGTGTTGCGGATCGGCGAAGGCGACGGCGGCACTGCCACCCGTCGCGCTGAGCAGATCATCCAGGGAGATCACCAGCGGCTGGTCCGCGGCCACGGTGAAGTTCACCTTCGGGCCCGAAGCCGAGCAGCCTGCGGCGAGCACGCCGACGCACAGAACGGCGACTGCGGCGATGCGAGGACGACAATGAGCGTTCACGCCTGTCTGCCTACCTTGTCGATCCGACGTTGGAAAGAAGTCCGAGTGACGAGTCGATGCCATGATGGCGTCATGACTGCTCGTGTGAATATCGCCTCGGCCTCCGAGTTCGAAGACATCGTCGGCTACTCCCGCGCCGTCCGGCTCGGCAACGTGATCGCTGTCAGCGGCACCACCGCCTCACTCCCTGGCGGGGGTGCGGTCGGCGGTGCCGATATCGGCGAGCAGACCAGGGAAGTCTTGCGCCGCATCGCCTCCGCGCTCACCGACGCCGGCGCGAGCCTCGAAGATGTGATCCGCACGCGCATCTTCGTCACCGATATCTCCCGCTGGCCGGAGATCGCCAAGGCGCACGCGGAGGTCTTCGGCGACATCCGGCCGGCCGCTTCCATGTACGAGATCAAGGCACTGATCACCCCGGCACTGCTGGTCGAGATCGAGGCCGACGCGGTCGTCGGCGAGTAGTCACCGTGATAGCCCCGGGACTCCGCGGTTTACGGGGCGGGGCCGGGCCGGGATCGCTAGGGTCGGCATCGTGACAAGCGATGCTCCGGAAACCACCGTCCAGCTCGACACTGTCGCCGAGGCGACGACCCGCTTCCTCGACACCGCACGCCGTCTCGGCGATAGCGATGTCACCGGCCCTTCGCTGCTGCCCGGCTGGACCCGCGGACACGTACTCGCCCACCTGGCCCGCAATGCCGACAGCCTGGTCAACCTACTGATCTGGGCCCGCACCGGCAACGAGACGCCCCAGTACGCAAGCATGCAAATCCGCGATGCCGATATCAAGGCAGGCGCCCCACGCCCGTTGGCCGATCAGCTCGCCGACAACGAGGCTGCCGCCACCCGCTGGCTCACCCTCGCCATGGAGGCGCCGCCGGAGGCGTGGGAGGCCATCGTCCGCACCAGGCAGGGCAGGCCGATCCCCGCTACCGAGGTGATCTGGATGCGGCTACAGGAGGTCGAAATCCATCACGTCGACCTGGCCGCAGGCTACCAACCCGCCGACTGGCCAACCGATTTCGTGACCCGCCTACTTCCCCGAGCCGCCGCCGACCTCGCCAAAGCCGCCGCATCGGACCCTGGCGCCACCACATTCGCCATCCACGCCATCGACACCGACTTCACCGCGACCATCGGCGCCGAGGCACCGTCCCGCACCGTCAGCGGCCCCGCCACGTCCCTCTTGGCTTGGCTGATCGGCCGGTCCACCGGCGCCGACCTGACCGGCGACCTCCCGGCTCTCCCCGCCTGGAAGTGAAGTGACACAACGCAACAGCCAAGCCACGAGTTCTGGTCGGATTGGTGATTCCCGTCAGCACGGCCGCGAGAATCAGGGTGCTGCTCGAAGCCGTGTCTCATCGAGTGTCTCGCCACGATCGAGACGTGACCGACTGTACCGAGGACCTCCCGCCTGGAAGTGACAGAACGACTGAGCCGCCACTGCGTGGATTCTCTCGACACGCACAAGGCGACTTTGCTGGAATAGGCCACCTCGTGCGGGATGCGGGCGAGGATAGGGACGGTATGTCAGCGCACTTCGACGAAGGAGCGTCCCATGACAGTGATCACGCAAGCTCCGCCGAACGGTACCCCCACCTGGGTGGACCTGGGTATTCCCGATCACCGGCGCGCGATGGAGTTCTACGGCGCGGTGTTCGGGTGGGAATTCGGGGAGGAGGGGCCGCCGGAAACCGGCAATTACACGATGTGCCTGGTGCAGGGCAAGCCCGTGGCCGCCCTGATGAAAAACTCCGACCCTGACGCCACCGACTTCTGGTGGAATATGTACTTCGCCACCGACGACTGCGACGGCGCGGCCAAACGCATCACCGATGCGGGCGGCCAGATCCCGATGGCGCCGATGGACGTCATGGAGCAGGGTCGGATGGCCATCGCCGTCGATCCGGCAGGCGGCCAGTTCGGCCTGTGGGAAGCGCGCGTGCACATCGGCGCACAGGTCGTCAACGAGCCGGGCGCGATGGTCTGGAATGAACTCGTCACCGCCAAGGCGGACGCGGCGCGCGACTTCTACACGGCCGTCTTCGACTTCACGCTGGAACCGATGGCAGGCTTCGACTACACGGTGCTGCATCGCCCCGACCAACGGCCCATCGGCGGCATCCAGGGCGAGCCGTCCGCGCCCAAATCCGCCTGGCTGACCTACTTCGACGTCGCCGACACCGACGCGACTCTGCAACGCGCCACCGCCGCAGGCGCCACCGTGACGCTGCCCGCACAGGACACGCCATTCGGCCGCATGGCCGGACTGCGTGACCCATTCGGCGCGGAGTTCCGCATCATCGAGTCGGCTCAGCAGTCCTGAGCCACGGCCGCACAGAAACAGCCACCCCGTAAGAGGTGGCTGTTTCTGTGCGCCCGAAGGGATTCGAACCCCTAAAGTTCTGATCGGGAGAGCCACCACCGGAACCTGTCTCGGTTGTTCCCGAAAATTCCTCCGACCAGTGGCAGCAACGGATCCGACTGTCCAGGAAAATCCTCGGCCGTCCTCTCGGCACCCGCTGATACCGTTGGCGCAGACGACGAAGCGCCTCGGTGTCCGAGGCTTGCCGATCATGATCGTCAAGGCCGCGCACGCCTGCGCGGAAGAACTGGCGTCACCGGCATGGATCGGGTTCGCGATCTGGTTGCGCGGCAGCATTACTGGCTCGCTATCACGCTCGCAGCAATACACCGTGCCGTTTGCACTGCGGATCGGCTCACCCCGCATCTTGACGATTCCTCCACCCTCCAGGCATACGGCATGCTCCATTTGTCGGCCGCACTCGCGAGTGCGGTGCAGTCCGACAGGGATACCGCGAACACGCACCTTGCGGAAGCTGAAGCAGTCGCGGCACGGATGGACGGGGAAGTCGGAGGTTTCGGCCGACTGTGGTTCGGCCGCACCAATGTTGGGATATGGCGATCGTCCATCGGCATGGAACTCGGCGACGGGGTACAGGCTGTCGAGTTGGCCCGATCCATGCCGATTGATTCCATCCCTTCCCCGTCCCGACGCGCGAACTACTACGCCGAGGCCGGGCGGACGCTGCTCGCAGAGCCGAAGTACCGAGAGACCGGACTAGCTCTGCTGATAAGGGCCGAAGACATTGCGCCGCAACAGGTTCGGACTGACTTTTTCGTCCGCGAAGCTATTGCCGATCAGCTCCGAGCGGCCCGCCGCGATGCGGCGGGCCGCAATCTTCGTGGCCTGGCTTGGCGACTTGGCATCGCTCCAGATCCTCTCCGAACACCTGAATCTGTCCTGTCCTTTTAGGACAGATCCTCTGTGGCACAGCTCATAACGTCGGTATCAGCCCCGACGCTGGGTTGTTGCCAGTCCTCCTCATCTCCGTACGCCGATCGGCAGTGAGCTGCTGGAGTCCGGCGTAAGTCTTCAGCGTTGGGTGCAACTGTCGATGCGCAGGGAGGCACAGGGATGGACACAAACAACGAGACAACGGGCGGGTTGTACTCCAGTCGATCGGGCGACCACCGAGGTAGACGGAGGGGCCGCCGCCGACTGGTACGCCGACGGCCGGGTTATCCGCGTCCTGCGAGTGCGCCACCCCGACGGCACCGAGACGCAGTGCCCCGGTGCGCCGTCGTTGGGAGAATGCTTCGATCTGATGCCACGGCGGCTGTGGGACACGGTGCGGTGGGAGCACGAATCCCCCACCTACGCGGCATTACGTCGCGGGAACCGATGATGCCCGCTCCGTCCTCCCCGCGCCCTGGCGAGGAGGACGTACACCTATCGGTCCAGCTGCACGACGTACGCATGGACTTCGCGGCGTGTGTGACTGCCGCGTTGGTGTTCGTGCAGGACTGGCGCACCCACCACTATCCCGACGCGGTCACCGTGGTTCCTGGCGACACCGAGGGCCTACCGCGCCTGCCCAATGAACGCCTGTACCTCGAGTCCTGACCCCGCCCCCCGACACCGACACCACCGAGGTTCGCCACGACTGGAAAGGCCGACACGCACCGCCCCTGTACACAGAGCTACACGCTGTCAACACCAAGCCCATCGGGGCCAGTGACGGGCTTGCGTGCTCGCAGACGCAGCACTCCCGCCGCTGCTTGTGCGTTGGATTACTGGAGGTACCGAGCGCGCCGACCGGTGAGCGACGCAGGTTTGCCGATCTAGCGACGCCGCCGTGCAGAGAGCGGTTCGAGGGCGGTTCGACGGCATAGGCTCGAGGTGCAGTAGTCAATCCGCCTCGGCTCGAGGCATTTTCGCGGGACCATGGAACGCGACCGAGTAGGCCGCGACAGGAGAGGGGCACAGGATGGAAACCGGCACAGTGTGGCGCTGGAAACCGCGTAACGGTACCGGCGTGATCAAGCTCGATGACGCCGACAGCACGCTCGTTTGGTTCCACCTGTCGGACGCTCGCGGAGACCTCGACATCACCACGATCGCCGAGGGGCTACCGGTCGATGTCGATGTCGAACCGATCCCGCAGGGGGAATACACATGTCGCGCAAAGTCGGTACACCCAAGAGACTGATACTCACCGCCCTGGCCGCCGCCGCAGGCATCCTCGCTGCGGCCACAGGCCCGGCAAACGCCATTCCTGGCTATGCCGACTTCACACCCGGGAAACAGGATTACCGGTACGACGGTGACCACGGCACGTTCACCGGAAGCGCGGTCTACGCGAGTCAGCAACCAGAGGGTGGCAACCGGCTCATCTGGTCGTTGCAGCTCTCGCCGGACGTGCAAGGGCTCATCGTCGGCAACACGATGGCGTGCGGTGCCTATGTCGAGGGCAAGTCCGGATACTCGGACAACCACAGTGCCATCCCGGCAGACTATCGGTGGCATTCGATGGTCCCGAATCTTCAGCTCGACAAGCAGTACAAACTTGTCATGAGCTGCGCGTTCACCGCACAGAACGGGTATACGACCGCGCCTGGTCACGCCGACTTTCAGATGGTATTCACACTGAAGTCCGCCTGACCTTCGGACCCAGTGCCCGCCCACTCACTCATCCGTTTCGTATTCCTGTGCGTTGGCGACCACGCCGACCGGAGAACGACGGGCATCGGCATCGACGTAATCGATGAGGTGCAACGGGACGCGGCGACCGGGATGGATGCCCTGTTCGGGTGACATTGTCGTCGAACGGTGTCGTCAAAGATGCAAGAAGGCCCCTCCCGGTATCCCGGAAGGGGCCTTCTACCTGTGTGCGCCCGAAGGGATTCGAACCCCTAACCTTCTGATCCGTAGTCAGATGCTCTATCCGTTGAGCTACGGGCGCATGCGGTGTTCAGTTGTTACCCGGCGAACCGGGGTTGTGGCGGAGGCGAGAGGATTTGAACCTCCGGTCCCCGTGAAGGGACAACTCATTAGCAGTGAGTCCCATTCGGCCGCTCTGGCACGCCTCCTGGAGCCTTCTCTTCGAGGGCACCGGTCCTTTCGAACCGCCGAGCATGAAGGTTACAGGAGCTATCGTCCAGATCGCAAAACGCCTGGTTATCACCGTAGATTGCTGTCGAACCAGTCGAAAATCCTGGCTTGCGAGTCGATGAAATCACGGTCGTCATCGAGGCCGGGACGATCGGCGCGGTGCTGCAGGCCGGGGTAGCTGATGACAAGGCTGGCCACCGCGGCGCGGGCGGCCGCGTCGCGCAGTTTGTCGACGTCGACGGGCGGGGTGGCGGGGTCGTCGCAACCGTAGAGGCCGAGCCAGGGAGCCTGCAGATTCGGGGCGGCGTTCAGGAGGGCGTCGGCCCGGTCGGTCAGCGACTCGACGATGCCGGGCGCCGCGACGCTCACCGCGGCGCCGATCGGCCGGTTGGTGGCGACGAGGAAGGCGGCGGTGCCCGCGTGGTCGAAGCCGAGCACGCCGATGCAGTCGGGGAACACACCACGGCGGGTCAGCCAGTCGAAGCAGGCGTCGAAATCCTCGAACAGCTCGTCGCCGAAGACCTCGGCGGCCGGTTCACCGTCGGCCCGGTGGAAAAGGTTCGGCGCGACCACCGTCCAGCCCTCGGTCGCCAACGCGGTCATGAGCTCCAGCAACGACCCGGTGAACTCACGGGACTCGTGTAGCACCACGATCCCGCCGCGGGCATGGCCCTCCGGCTCGGTCACGGTGATTGGCACCTGTTTCTCGCCCGCTTGTTGCCGGTTGTCCACCGACAATTCCGCGTCTGGATCGAAAATCATGTCGTCGCCACGGCGCAGCGGCGCAATATCGTCATAAGTGCCCGACATGGAACCAGCGTAGGGCGACATGCTGATATTCGCGAGAAATTGCACGTGAGCGGCCCTACCCCACAGATTTTCTGGTGCCCGGCATAGGCTTGGAGCGTGAGCGCGAAGATCCGGCCGGACCTCGATTCCATTCCGGCGTACGTCCCTGGCCGCAACCATCCCGGCGCAGTCAAGCTGGCCAGCAACGAAACGACCTTCGGTCCGCTGCCCGCCGCGGCGAAGGCGATCGCGGAGGCCGCCGAATTGGCCAACCGGTATCCGGACAATCAGGCCACGGAGCTGCGCGCGGCGCTTGCGGACTTCCTCGGCGTCACCACATCGAATGTCGCCGTCGGCTGCGGCAGCGTCGCACTGTGTCAGGAACTCGTGCAGATCACCTGCTCCGCGCCGACCGACGAGGTGCTGTTTGCCTGGCGCTCGTTCGAGGCGTACCCGATCGTCACCCAGGTCGGTAACGCGACCGCGGTGCAGGTGCCGCTCACCCCGGAGCTGGTGCACGATCTGGACGCCATGGCGGCCGCGGTCACCGAACGCACCAAGTTGATCTTCGTGTGCAATCCGAACAACCCGACGGGCACCGCGATCGACAAGGATCGGCTGCAGCGCTTCCTCGACGCGATCCCGAAGCGGGTGCTGATCGTGCTGGACGAGGCCTATTACGAGTACCTGCGGCTGACACCGCAGGACCGCCCCGACGGCGTCGAGCTCGGCCGCACCCGGCCCAATGTCGTTGTGCTGCGTACCTTCTCCAAGGCCTACGGCCTGGCCGGCCTGCGGGCGGGCTACGCCATCGGCGATCCCGCGGTGATCTCCGCGCTACTCAAGGTGCATATCCCGTTCAGCGTGAACCGGGTCGCACAAGCTGCCGCGATCGCCTCGCTGGAGGCGCGGCACGAACTGCTGGACCGGACCGACACCCTCGTCGCCGAACGCGAGCGAATCCGCGACGCGTTACTCGCGGCCGGTTACTCGGTGCCGCCGAGCGAGTCGAACTTCGTGTGGCTTCCGCTCGGTGCGCGCAGCGCCGAGTTCGGCGAGGCGAGCGCGGAGGCCGGCGTGCTGGTGCGCCCCTACGGCGCCGACGGTGTCCGGGTGACCATCGGCGACCCGCACGAAAACGATCAGTTCCTGCGCTTCGCCACCGATCCGAGCGTTGCGGCCGAGTTCGGCGTTGCGACGCAGTTCGGCTGAGCGCCCGCGGTTGAGCTGAGCGCCCGCGGTTGGGCTGAGCGCCCGCGGTTGGGCTAGGCGACGCCGAGGGCCCGCGACACCGTCGGCCACGACCGGGCGAGTTCATCACGCCAGTACGGCCACGAGTGGGTTCCGGTCAGCCGGAAGTGCGAGGTCACCGGGATGCCGAGCGCGGCGAATCGCTCGGCGAGCCGCTGCGTGCACAGATTCGTGGCGGCCTCCAGCGGACCACCGAATCCGATGGTGCTGACTATCTCGGGGTTGTCCGGCGTGTCGTACTCGCCGGGCAGGCCGCTGCCCACCGAGAGGTAGATCGCCTTGCCGCGCAAGGCTTCCGCGTTCAGCATGACGTCGTGGGCGAGCCATGCGGGATCGTTCTGCTTGCCGAACATATTGTCGGGCTGACCACTGTAGGTGGCCACGATCGCGCGGGCCTGCGTCTGCCCGAAGTCGGTTCCCATGGAGAAACAGCCGCTGTGCCCAGCCACTGCCACGTATAGCTGCGGCTGCCGGAAGGCGAGCATCATCGCGGCCTCGGCGCCCATCGAGACACCCATGACCGCATTGCGCCCATTGCCCTCGAATTTCGCATCGATCAGCGGCGGCAGCTCCTTGGTGAGGAACGTTTCCCACTTATTGGTGCCGAGCACCGGATCCGGCTGCTGCCAGTCGGTGTAGAAGCTGGCCGGGCCGCCCACCGTCAGCACCACATTGACGTCTTTGTCTTCGAAGAATTCCTCCGCATGCCCCTGTTCGGTCCAGTTGTTGCTGGTCGGGTTCGCAGCGCGGCCGTCGAGCATGTAGACCGTCGGGCGCGCATGGTTGCGCTCACGCGGCAGCAGCACGTGCACCTCGACGTCGCGGCTCATGGCGGGCGAGTCCACGAACACCCGCAACCAGCGGTCGTTGATCGGTTCGATGTGGTCGATGGCCGCCTGACGCGCGGGCGCGGTTGTCGGCTCGGCCGGGGCGGGCCCGTCCGCGGATCCAGTGCTGGGCCGCGGCAGATCGCCGGGCGCCGCGGATCCCGAGGACGCACCGATCGCCACCGCACCCGTTATCAGTGCAACACTCACCATGGCGCTGGAGACCCAACGCCGCACCCTGGGCCGAGACAGCATGATCGCCATCCTGCCAGAGATGTAAAGGTTGCCGCCGCCGCCATATCAGCGCCGAATCCGGCGGGATCTGCGCCACCTTACAATTCTCGGTCGGCGGCCAGGCTGTGCTGCCAGCGCCGTTCCACCCCGGCGACGCGCCACCCGCCACCGCGACCACCCAGGTCACTACGAACAGACCGACGACAATGTAGCCGAGATCACCCGAATCCAGGTTTCGCCCAGATCTAGAATCGACCGTGTGGACTTTCCGGCTGCTGTTGTCTGCCACCAGCTTTCGGGCGGGTGTTGTCGATCGCGGCGAGGTAAGCCGAACCGATCGATCGGACTGCGACACGCCGGATCAGGACAGCACGCCGCAGCCGAGCAGCCAAAACCGCGAATCCAGGCACACGACCAGCACACCGGTCGTACGCTGCTGCACGGGCCTTTTCAGCCGTCGATTGGGACGAGCATGATCGCGGATAGCAAACACCGGCAGCAAGGTCATGCTGCTATGTGCGCCCGCGGCAATCCAGTAGCTCGCCCCACACCCTCGGTAGGCCAGCACGCCCGCCACGCGACCACCGCAATCCGCGAGTTATCCCGAGGTCCACCGGATGTCATCGGGATCGACTGCGCCTAGGTGCGCGAATTCTCTGCTCGAAAGATGTCCGTCTGTTTGGCCGCAGTACCTGATGCCCGACCGGAGAAAACTGTGAATCAAGTGTTTCCCGTAGCGTCGCTCGACAAACAGCTCGAAACCCCCACCGACACCGAGTCTTTCAGCCTCGAGCTGCGGCGGCGCATGCATGAATGCGACGAGTTCTTCCGCCGGCCCGAACTGGCCCACCTATCGACGCACCGTCGTCGCAGCGCGCTGGAGCAACTAGAGCAGACCGGCAGTTACCAGCAGACGGCCGAGGAAATCCTGATCGGGGCCAAACTCGCGTGGCGCAACCACGCCCGCTGTGTCGGTCGGAAACACTGGCGGTCGCTGAAGCTGCTCGATGCGCGGCGAGTGCGCTCGGCCCGGGAGCTCGCAGAGGTCTGCTGGCAGCATTTGCACATGGCCACCAATGGCGGCGCGATCCAGTCGATGATCACCGTCGGCCCGCCACGCCAGGCCGACGGACGCGAATTCCGCATCGTCAGTCCACAATTGATCCGGTATGCGGGATATCGCAATGGCGACGGCTCCGTCACCGGCGATGCGGCCAATATCGCGATCACCGAGTTCGCGACGAAGCTCGGTTGGTGCGGCGCGCGAACACCTTTCGACATTCTGCCGGTGCTCATCAGCACGCCCGACGAGCCGATCCGCTGGTTCGACGTGCCGCCCGAGCTGGCACGGGAGGTCGAGCTCGAACACCCCGACTTCGACTGGTTCGCTGGCCTCGGCCTGAAATGGCATGCGGTGCCTGCGGTTTCGAATATGAACCTGGAGATCGGCGGCATCACCTACCCGTTCGCCCCGTTCAACGGCTGGTACATGGGCGCGGAAATCGGTGCGCGCAACCTCACCGACACCAACCGCTACAATATGCTCCCGCTGATCGGCGAGATGATGGGTCTGGACACCCGCCACGAACGCACCCTGTGGCGCGACCAAGCCCTCGTCGAACTGAACCGGGCAGTGCTGCACAGCTTCCGCAGATCCGGCGTCTACATCGTCGACCACCACACTGTGGCCAAACAGTTCTGCGACCATGTCAAGCGTGAAGAGGCCGCGGGCCGCGCCTGTCCAACCGACTGGACCTGGGTCAACCCCCCGATCTCCGCAGGCCTGACCCCCACCTTCCATCGGTATTACGACCCGCCGGACCTCGACATCCGCCCGAATTTCGTCCAACGTAGCTGACCGTGAGGGACGAATGGCCAACTATGGCGGAGACGGAGGGATTTGAACCCCCGGTCGCTCTCGCGACGCTCGCTTTCAAGGCGAGTGCATTCGGCCGCTCTGCCACGTCTCCAGGGTCACGATCGTAGCCGACGGGTCAGCCGGCACGCTCTCCGATCACCCGGTCGATGCACGCGAAGGCCTCGCCGATCGCTTCCAGTTGGGCGGGTGTCAGCAGGCCGACGAAGTCGCGGCGAACGGCGTCGACGTGTCCGGGGGCCGCCGCCTCCAGTCTGCGCATGCCCTCCTCGGTGAGTTCGGCCAGCACACCGCGGCCGTCCTCGAGGCAGGTATTGCGGCGCACCATGCGCTGGTCTTCCATGCGACGGATCTGATGGGTCAGCCTGCTCCGGGACGAGAGCACGCCATCGGCGAGCTCGCTCATGCGCAGCGATCGACCGGGCGCCTCCGACAGCAGGACCAGGATCCGGTATTCGGCGAGGCTGAGGTCACTGTCGCGTTGCAGCTGTCGATTCAGCGCTGCCATCAGGCGCTGGTGACCGTCCATGTAGGCCCGCCATGCGCGCGCCTGCTCCGGGTCGAGCCAATTCGGCTCCGCAGGCACGCGAGGGCTGGGTTCGGGATGCACGTTCTCTATTCTAAGCGCGTCTGATCTGGGACAATCCAGGCCGCGTGGAGCTCAGCGCGCGGTCGCGACGAGCGATCGGTCCAACGCGCCCGGACTCGCGCACCCGGAAAGGCCGAGCGCGGAGTCGAAATCGGCCAACAGCACCCGTAGCGCGTGGCGCACACCCGCCCGCCCGGCGATGCCGAGACCGTAGGCCCACGGCCTGCCGTACAGCACCGCCTTCGCGCCGAGCGCCAGCGCGATCAGCAGGTCCGAGCCGGTGCGCACGCCGGAATCGAAAAGCACGTCGGCGCGGTCGCCGATGGTGGCGACGACGGCGGGCAGCGCGTCCAGCGCGGCGATCGAGCCGTCCACCTGGCGGCCGCCGTGATTGCTCACCACTACCGCGTCGGCGCCCGCGTCGACCACCTGGCGGGCATCCTCAGGGTGCAAGATGCCCTTCACCGCGATCGGCAGATCGGTCCATTCGCGCAGCCGGGCGAGGTCGGCCGGGCGCAGGGTGTGGTTGCCGAACACGGCGGCCCAGGTGAGGATGGCCGCCCGCATCGCGTCCTCGCTGTCTTCCGGCGGCGTCGGCAATTTCGCGCGGAAGACCGGATCGGACAGGTAGTTGGCAATGCCCTTGCCGTGCAGGAACGGCAGATGCGCAACCTCTAGATCGCGTGGCCGCCAGCCGAGACTCGGGGTGTCGACGGTGACGATGATCGCCTTGGCCCCCGCGCGCTCGGCGCGGGCGACGAACGAGCGCGCGAGCTCGTCATCGCTGGGCCAATACAGCTGATACCACCACTCGCCCGCCGCCGCGCCGACCTCCTCGATGGTCGAGGAGGCCGCCGTCGACAGCACCGTGCCGAGGCCGAGTTCCTTGGTGACCTCGCCGACGACCACCTCACCGCGCTCGTGCAGCAGTTCGAGCACCCCAACGGGCGCGGTGAGCACCGGCGCGGCCAATCGGGTGCCGAGCACCTCCACCGACAGATCGCGCGCTCCCGGCCCTGAGGTGCCGCGCAGCATCCGTGGCACGATCCGGTGCCGATCGAACGCGCTGCGGTTGGCCGCGGCGGTCCGTTCCGACGACGCGCTGCCCGCCACATACGCGAAAGCGGCCGGGTCGAGCACCTGCTGTGCCCGCTGCTCCAATCCCGCGGCCGTCATCGGCAATTCGGGCACTGAACCACCGAGTCCGCCCAGGTAGATCTCATTCTGGAAGTCGACGAAGCCGCTCACGGGTGGGACGGTAGTCCGTTCGATCCGTTCGCGCAGGATGCTCGTCGGATTGGGTGCGCCGAGTATGCGGCGCGGTGTCACAGCTGCCGAGTCGACGGCTCGAATAGGCCGTCGGGCGCACGGTCCGACGGCGCACCCGGCAGGATGGGTTGGGTGCGTGCAATCAACCTGAACGGTTTCGGCGGGCCCGAGGTGATGGAGTGGACGCCAACTCCTGACCCGGCGCCGGGGCACGGTGAGGTGCTGATCGAGGTGGCCGCGGCCGGTGTCAATCGCGCGGATCTGTTACAGCGCCAGGGTTCCTATCCGCCACCGCCCGGGGCGAGCGAGATCGTCGGTTTGGAAGTCTCCGGTGTGATCGCGGAGCTCGGCGACGGTGTGCACGACTGGCAGGTCGGCGATCGCGTGTGCGCGCTGCTGTCCGGCGGCGGTTACGCCGAACGGGTCGTGGTGGCGGCGACGCAGGTGCTTGCGGTGCCCGACGGACTGGATCTCGGTGCGGCGGCCGGATTGCCGGAGGTAGCCGCGACGGTGTGGTCGAACCTCGTCACGACGGCGGGCCTGCACGCGGGCCAGCTGGTGCTCATCCACGGCGGTGGGAGTGGAATCGGCACCCACGCCATCCAGTTGGCGGTGACCCGAGGGGCGCGGGTCGCGGTGACCGCGGGGTCGCAGCAGAAGCTGGAGCGCTGCAAGGAGCTCGGTGCGAGCGTGCTGATCAACTATCGCGACGACGACTTCGTCGCGCGGATCCGCGCCGAGGTGTCCGGCGCGGGCGGCCCCGGCGCCGACATCATCCTCGACAACATGGGCGCCGCCTACCTGCCGCGCAATGTAGAGGCACTCGCCCAGCACGGCCACCTGGTCGTCATCGGCATGCAGGGCGGCGTCAGCGGCGAACTGAACCTCGCTGCGCTGCTCGGCAAATGGGGCAGCATCCACGCGAACAACGTGCGCAACAGACCCGCCACCGGCAACCACAGCAAGGCCACGATCATCGCCGACCTGAACCGCCAGGTCTGGCCGCTGATCGCCGACGGCACCATTGTGCCGGTCATCCATGCGGAGATCCCGATCGAGGACGCCCCCGAGGCCCACCGGATGCTCGATTCCGGCGAGACCTTCGGAAAAGTGATCCTGCGCGTCCGCGAGATCTGACCACCGTGCCGCAGTCCGGCCGGGTCGGCCGGATCGGCGACCCGTCGGGTAGCGACGCCGACGGAGTCTTTCGGACTCAGCGGCTCACCGCGGTCTCCTGTTCGACACGAGACAGCTTCGCAGGATTGCGCACGGCGTAGAGCCCGGTGATGAGGCCCTCGTCGATGCGCACCGCCACGACGGTGTCGATCTCGCCGTTGAGCCGGAGAATCAGCGCCGGGTTGCCATTGACCTGCGCCGGCTGCAGCGACGCCGCGGCAGCGATCCTGCCCAGCACGGCAGCCACGCTGCCTGCCCCCACGACGGGCGACAACGCGGCCTGCACGACGCCGCCACCATCACCCAGCAGGACGACCTCCGGCGCGAGCAGGTCGAGCAGGCTCTGCAGATCGCCTGTTTCGATCGCTCGTCGAAACGCTTCGAGTGCGTCTCGGGTCTCGGCCGGGGAGACAACCCCGCGCGGCCGGCGCGCGGCAACGTGCGCCCGCGCCCGGTGGGCGATCTGGCGGACCGCGGCCGGCGTCTTGTCGACGGCTTCCGCGATCTCGTCGTACTCCAGATCGAACACCTCGCGCAGCACGAACACTGCCCGCTCGGTCGGCGCGAGCGTCTCCAGCACCAGCAGCATCGCCATCGAGACGCTGTCGGCCAACTCGACGTCCTCTGCCACGTCGGGCGCGGTCAGCAGCGGCTCAGGCAACCAGGGACCGACGTAGGACTCTTTGCGACGGCCGAGCGTACGCAGCCGGCTCAGCGCCTGGCGGGTGGTGATCCGAACCAGGTAGGCACGCTGCTCCCGCACCGCATCCAGATCGACGTCCGCCCATTTCATCCAGGTCTCCTGTAGGACGTCCTCCGCGTCGGCGGCCGAGCCGAGCATCTCGTAGGCGACGGTGAACAGCAGGTTGCGGTGGGTGACGAACGCCTCGGTGGCGGAGTCCATGCGCTCGCTCATCGGCGGCTCCTGTCTGTGCGATCTCGACTGTGTCGGGCACAAGACGCCGGTACCCACCGTTTTGTGACACCCGCGATCGGTGGCCCACATCACATGGCCGCGCTGTCACGGGGATCGGGTCGTCGGCATCTTGTGTTCGTTCGGTACGCAACACCACCAGTAAGGACGAAATCATGGACGCCCGATTCAACATGCTCGACAACCCGACCGGCGCGAAGTTCGGTAAGCGGTTCGCCAACGCCAGCCTGGTGATCGAACAGTCGACGCTGCCGAAGGCCACGCAGGAGCTGGTGTCGCTGCGCGCCAGCCAGATCAACGGCTGCGGTTTCTGCGTCGACCTCCACACCAAGGAGGCCGCGGCCGCCGGTGAAACCGCAGTCCGGCTCAACCTGGTCGCCGTCTGGCGCAAGGCCAGCGTGTTCACCGAGGCCGAGCGGGCCGCGCTGGCGCTCGCCGAGGAGGGTACCCGGCTCGCCGACGCCCAGCACGGCGTGTCCGACGAGACCTGGGCTCAGGTGCGCAAGCACTACGACGATGACCAGATCGCCGCGCTGGTCTGCCTGGTCGCCCAGATCAACGCGGCCAACCGGCTCGGCGTGATCGTGCGCAACCAAGGGGGTTCCTACCAGCCAGGCATGTTCGCCGGCATGGCGAACTGATCGGCAGACGAATCCCTGCCCGGCCCAGGATCATTCGATCCGGGCCGGGCAGGTCCGGCGCGAGCGAAGTGCGACTTCGGTCGGCGGCGCCGGACCGCACCGGTGGCGCCGCGCTCACGTATGCGCAGGTTGTCGGGTTGCAGCAGCCATTATGGTGCGCAACAACTTTCAGTACTTCCAGGAAGCAGACGCCGCAATAACCACGGGCGCCACTCGGTCGACCCCGGTCACTCCAGGGCGGCGAGCGCCCTGCCGAGTTGGTCGATCTCGAATTTGGTGGTGTACGGAGCGAGGCCGACGGTCACCGCACCACCTTCATCGTTGACACCGAGCGCGTCCAGCAGACGGCTGCCGCCGTGCACGCCGCTGAGGGTGCCGATCCGGTTGTCGGCCAGCTTGGCGGCGACCTTCTCGGCCTGCATACCGGCGAGGGTGAAGCTGACGGTCGGTATGCGGGTGGAGGCGCGGCCGATGACGGTCAGGTTGGGGATCTTGTCGAGCACGTCCATCAAGTGCTCGAAGAGCTGATCGTGGTAGTCCTGCAGCGAGGTGATCGACATCTCCAGGCGCTCGCGGCGGGTGCCGGTGGCCCGCTCGTCGAGCCCGGCGAGGAAGTCGATCGAGGTGGTGAGCCCGGCGAGCAGGGCGTACTGGTGGCCACCCACCTCGAGCCGCTCGGCGCCCTTCGCATACGGATTCAACGACATCGACGGGATCCGGTCCAGGAACGCGGGATCTCGGAAGACCAGCGCGCCGATCTGCGGGCCACCCCACGCCGGGGCGCTGAGCGCGACGACGTCGGCATTGAGTTCGTCGATATCGATGAGCGCGTACGGTGACGCACCGAAGGCGTCGGCGACGAGTAGACCGCCCACCTCGTGTACACGGTCCGCGGCGACCCGGACCGCGGGCGCGGACCCGACGATCGGTGATGCCGCAGTGAGCGCGACGAGCCGGGCGGTCGGCCCGATCAGTTCCTCGAACTGCCACGAAGGCATCTCGCAAGTCTCGATCTCGACCTCGGCCCAGCGCACATGCGCGCCGTAGCGGTTCGCGATCCGCAGCCACGGCGCGACATTGGCCTCGTCGTCCAAACGCGACAGCACAATCCCGGTGCCCAGCCCGAGGCGCGAACTCAGCGACTCCGCCAACCAGGCCAGCAGCACCGCCCGATCCGGTCCGAGCACCACACCTGCGGGATCGCCGCCGACCAGGTCCGCAACGGCCTCACGGGCCGCGTCCAAGATCGCGGCGCTGCGCACCGCGGCGCCATTGCGTCCGATATGCGAAAACGACGAGGTGCGGAAACCTGTTGAGACGGCACGAGATACCGAATCCGGGACCAGCATTCCCGCTTGCGGGTCGAGATGGATCCAGCCGTCGCCCAGGGACGGTATCAGGCCCCGAACCCTCGCGACGTCGTATGTCATGTTGGCCACTCTAAGGGCAGCGGGCGGGGCTGTGTAACCGCGTTCCCTCTCGAGGGGAAAGACACCGACAGGCACGAACGCAACGACCTGGGACTCAGCATGGCAACCGACTTTCAGCAAATCCGAACCACACGACCCGAACAGAATAGAACGCCGGCACACCGCCGCGGCACGGACTCCGGCGACCTCGACCGCCCGCCTTAGCGTGTTCGCGGCGAACGCGACATGATAGGGATCATGACGCAATCGGATGAGGCACCGGAATCCATCGTCGTGATCGGACCCGATGGCCGACCGCTGGCCGCCCCTGCGGAGGCCGGATCGGACTCGCCCTTCACCGCGCAGGTTGTCACCGACAGCGACAAGAAATCCGATGCGTCGGATGACAACGACGACTCCGGCGAATCGCTCGCCGACATGGTCGAGCAGCCCGCGAAGGTCATGCGCATCGGCACCATGATCAAACAGCTGCTGGAAGAGGTGCGCGCCGCACCGCTGGACGATGCGAGCCGCACCCGGCTGCGCGAGATCCACAAATCCTCGGTCCGCGAGCTGGAACAGGGCCTCGCCCCCGAACTGCGCGACGAGCTGGAGCGGCTCACGCTGCCGTTCACCGACGACGCCATCCCCACCGACGCCGAACTACGCATCGCCCAAGCGCAGCTGGTCGGCTGGTTGGAGGGGCTGTTCCACGGCATCCAGACCGCACTGTTCGCGCAGCAGATGGCGGCACGTGCCCAGCTGGAACAGATGCGTCAGGGCGCGCTGCCACCCGGCATCCATGCGCTCGACCCACGGGGTGGCGCACCGGGCCAGACCACCGGCGGAACCGGACAGTATCTGTAGACCCCGCGTGGCCACGCGGGCCGACCGGAATTTACGAGGGTAGGCTCGGGCACCGTGCCCGCCGCTGCCGCTCGCCCCGACTCGGTTTCCGCTGTCGACCCGGGGCGTACTGAAGAGAGCCAAGTGCGTTCAGATACCAGCCAAGCACTTTCCGACGAGCCTTCCGCAGAGACCTCGACGGAAGACGCGAAGAAGAAGTCAGCGAATGAGACTCCGGTGACCCCCGACGAGCAGCCGACCACATCGGCAGACAACGCTCCCGCAGTGGAGTCCGTCGCGGTCGAGACACCGATCGTGTCGGATTCGCAGACCTTCCAGCGCGCCTTCAAGGATTTCCGCGGTGGCTTTTCGCAGCGCGAACTATGGCTGTCGCTCGGCTGGCAGGACATCAAGCAGCGCTACCGGCGCTCGGTGCTCGGGCCGTTCTGGATCACCATCGCGACCGGCGTGCAAGCCGCGGCGATCGGCCTGCTGTACGCGGCGCTGCTCGATCAGCCGATCAAGGACTACCTGCCCTATGTGGCCGTCGGCATCATCGTCTGGAACGTGATCAACGCGAGCATCCTCGAGGGCTCCGATGTGTTCATCGCCAACGAGGGACTGATCAAACAGCTGCCCTCGGCGCTGAGCGTGCATGTCTATCGCCTGGTGTGGCGGCAGCTGCTGTTCTTCGCGCACAACATGCTGATTTATCTGGTTGTGCTGGTCGCATTCGGTGTCTGGGAGAAACTGCACTGGACCGCGATATTCGCCATCCCCGCACTCGGGTTGCTGTTCCTCAACGCGATGTGGGTGTCGATCGTGTTCGGCATCTTCAGCACTCGCTACCGCGATATCGCGCCGATCCTCGGCAGCCTCACGCTGATGCTGTTCGTGCTGACTCCGGTCATGTGGAATACGAAAAGCCTGGAGGCCCAGGGCGGCCAGGTCAGCGAGCGCGCGAAACTGGCCGAAATCGTCCCGACGTTCCATTACCTGGAAATCGTCCGTGCGCCGTTGCTCGGCGACGATCAGCATCTGTATCACTGGGTGATCGTCGGCGCCATCACCGTGATCGGCTGGATCGTGGCGATCTTCGCGATGAAGCAGTTCCGTTCACGCGTGCCGTACTGGGTTTAGGAGGGGCTCGATGACCGACCATGTGAGTATCGAAACCCGGCAGGCGTGGGTCGAGTTCCCGATTTTCGACGCCAAATCGCGGTCGCTGAAGAAGGCGTTCCTCGGTAAGGCGGGCGGCGCGATCGGACGCAATCAGTCCGATGTCGTGGTCGTCGAGGCGTTGCGCGACATCACGCTTTCGCTGAAAGAAGGCGACCGGATCGGCCTTGTCGGGCACAACGGCGCAGGCAAGTCGACGCTGCTGCGGTTGCTTTCGGGAATCTACGAGCCCTCGCGCGGCAGTGCGCGCATCCGTGGCCGGGTGGCGCCGGTGTTCGATCTCGGCGTCGGCATGGACCCGGAGATTTCCGGCTACGAGAACATCATCATCCGCGGCCTTTTCCTCGGGCAGACGCGCAAGCAGATGCTGTCCAAGATCGATGAGATCGCCGATTTCACCGAACTCGGCGAGTATCTGTCCATGCCGCTGCGCACCTATTCGACGGGTATGCGGGTTCGCCTGGCCATGGGCGTTGTCACCTCGATCGACCCGGAAATCCTGCTGCTGGACGAGGGCATCGGCGCGGTGGACGCCGAATTCATGAAGAAAGCCCGTATCCGGTTGCAGTCATTGGTGGCCAGGTCCGGCATCCTGGTGTTCGCCAGCCATTCCAATGAATTCCTCGCGCAACTCTGCGATACCGCCATGTGGATCGACCATGGGCAGATCCGTTTGCGCGGCGGTATAGAAGAAGTTGTGCGCGCGTACGAAGGACCGGATGCGGGAAACCACGTCGCCACCGTGCTGCGCGAAATGGAAGCCGAGCGGACAATGGGCACCGAACGAGAACTGGAGCGGAATAAGGCATGAGCGAGCGCAGCGAGCGAATCGTGTGCCAGCGCGCATCGCGCATGCCGGGGCCGAGCGTCAGCGAGGCGGAGGCATGAGTGAATCGACTGGGCAGGAACCCCCGATCGTCACGGGGGGGCAGTCCCCGGTCGATCCGCCGCAGGACACCTCCGAGACGGTAACCGCGGCCGATGCCTCGATCGACGCGGCGGCACCGAAGGTCGACGCAACCGCGAGTGATTCGGCGCCGGCGACCGCTCCCGCCGACCTCACCCCGACCGGTACCGGCCCCGACGCCAGGATCATCGCGGTCGTGGTCACACACAAGCGGCGTGAGCTGCTCGCGGAATCGCTGAAGGTCGTCACCTCCCAGTCGCGGCCGGTGGACCACCTGATCGTGATCGATAATGGCAACGAGCCCGAGGTCGCCGAACTGGTCCGGCAGCAGCCGATCGAATCGACCTACCTGGGATCGGCGCACAACCTCGGTGGCGCGGGCGGTTTCGCGCTCGGCATGCTGCACGCGCTCACCCAGGGCGCGGACTGGGTGTGGCTCGCCGACGACGACGGCAGGCCCGAGGGCCCCGAGGTGCTGTCCATTCTGCTGGATTGCGCTGCCCGGCACGGTCTTTCCGAGGTCTCGCCGGTGGTCTGCGATATCGACGAACCGGATCGACTCGCCTTCCCGCTGCGCCGCGGCGTGGTGTGGCGGCGGCTGCGCTCCGAGCTAGGCGACGAGGACTTCCTGCCCGGTATCGCCTCCCTGTTCAACGGCGCCCTCATCTCCGCCAAGGCGGTCGACGTGATCGGTGTGCCCGATCTGCGCCTTTTCGTCCGCGGCGACGAGGTCGAGGTGCACCGCCGCCTGGTCCGCTCCGGCCTGCCCTTCGGCACCTGCCTACAAACGGCCTACTTACACCCCAATGGCGCCGCCGAATTCAAGCCGATCCTCGGCGGCCGCATGCACACCCAGTACCCCGATGATCCGGTGAAGCGCTACTTCACCTACCGCAACCGTGGCTACCTGATGGCCCAGCCCGGTATGCGAAAGCTGCTCCCCCAGGAATGGATCCGCTTCTCCTGGTTCTTCCTCGTCACCCGCCGCGACCCCGCCGGCCTGCGCGAATGGTTCCAGCTACGCAGCCTCGGCCGCAACGAGCAGTTCGGCAAGCCGGACAAACGCTGACCTCGTAGCAACCGAGCGCCGCAAGCCATCCCCGCCGAACCGCGCGCGCTTCGGCGCGGGAAAAATAGGTTGCGCAGGGTTGGGCGCAGCTGTCAGTGTGTTGAGGAACTTCGAGGAGATAGGTGAGGAGGTGGGCCGCGTGACTACCAAACTTCGGATTGTCATGCCCGGGCGAGCCGCGCGACTGCGCGCCGCCGGACGGACCTCCACCTCTCATTCCACTCACTGAGCCCGGGTCGGGCTCGGTGCTCGACGAAGGATTCCTTCCATCATGGTCGACTACGACCTGCTTGTCCCTTACGGCTGGACCGAAGCCGTAGCTACTGAATACGAGGCGCTCATCACCGATGGATGCGTGCCCGCGCGGGTGATTCGAATGGACCGCAGCGAATGCGATGTCGCGACGCCCGCGGGGCAGGCCCGGGCTCGGTGTCCGCGATCGGATTCCGAGATCAGCGGCCTGTGCACCGGCGACTGGGTGAGCATCGACGCCGAGTCGACGGTACGGCAGCTGCTGCCGCGACGGTCGGCGATCACGCGATCGGCGGTGTCGGGACGGTCGCAGGGGCAGGTGCTCGCCACGAATGTCGACACCGTACTGATCTGCACCGCGGCCGACGGAGATGTCGATCTCGGGCGCATCGAGCGGATGCTCGCGCTGGCCTGGGAAAGTAATGCACAGCCGATTGTGCTGCTCACCAAAGTGGATGCGGCGCTGGATATTCCGCTCGACGAGGTGCGCGCCGTCGCACCGGGCGCTGCCGTGCTCGCGGTCAGTGCCAGCAGTGGGTTCGGGCTGGATGTGCTCACCGCGATGCTCGACGGAACCGTCGCGTTGATCGGCCCTTCCGGCGCAGGCAAATCGACGCTCGCCAATGCCCTGCTCGGTCGAGAAGCGTTCGCCACCAATGCTGTTCGCGCGGCGGACAAGAAGGGCAGGCACACTACAGTGCACCGGGAGCTGCAACCGCTGCCCGATGGCGGCACGCTGATCGATACGCCCGGATTGCGTGGCATCGGGTTGTGGGATGCGGCCGAGGGCATCGAAAAGACCTTCAGCGATCTGGAATCCATTGCCGAGCAATGCCGTTTCGGCGATTGTGCGCACCACGGCGAACCGGGCTGCGCGGTACAGGAGGCCATCGATAGCGGCGCGCTGACCCAGCGCCGGGTCGACAGCTATCGCAAACTGGCCCGCGAGAACGCCTGGATGGCCGCCCGCACCGACAAACGCCTGCAAGCCGAGCGGGAGCGAGTCTGGCGCAACGTCACCAAGCAGCACCGGAGGACTTACCAGGAGCGGAACTCTGGGCGGCGCTGAACTGGCCGAATCACGGTAGGGTCGGCTCGCATTAATCGATAACTGGGAGGGTTGAATGAGTTACCCCGGCGGGTATCCGCCTCAGGGCCAGCAGCCCGGGCAATGGCCTGGGCAGCCCGCATACGGCCAGCCCGCACCGCAGTACGGTGCGCCGCAACCATACGGTGCACCGCCGCAGTACGCGCCGGATCAGCAACACCCGAGCCAACCGCAGATCCCGCAACCTGCCTACGGCCAACCGCAGCCTGCCTACGGTCAGCCGCAAGCTCCGCAGTTCGGGCAACAGGCCGCACCGTACGGGCAGCCGTACGGACAGCCCGCACCGCAGTTCGCGCAGCAGGCGCCCTACGGCGCACCGCCCGCGCCGCCTGCACCGCCCGGAATCACCATCGATGCGTCGTACTCGGGATTCGCCTTCCTGCTGGCATTGACCAAGCCGAAGATCCTGGTCAATGGTCAGCGGGTGCCGAACACGCGCTGGGGACAGAATCACATCCCCGTCGGGCCGGGCCAGTACCACGTCAAGGTCACCACCCCGTGGCTGTTCGATATGGGCCCCGCCAATGTGACAGTGCCGATCACCGAGGGGCAGGGCACACGGTTCTATTACCGCGCGCCCGTGGTCATCTTCCTCAACGGCGCGATCGGTCAGGTGCCGCAGAAGACGCCGGGCATGGTGTTCCTCTACGTCACCTGGGGACTGGCCGCACTGATCATGCTGCTCAACATCGTCATGATCGCGAGCATCTGACGTCTCTGATGAAGTCGAGGGCATCGGAACATCGCGGTTCCGATGCCCTCTCTTCGACCACCCTATGCAACTGGTTGCATAGGGGCAGGGTTTACCCTTAACGTGCAAAGCGCGGAAGGCCGCGGGGCGCCACCTGCGGCACAGACGACAGGAGCAGGTCATGACGGAACCGGGATCGAAGCCGCTCGCAGGCAAGACGATGATCATGTCGGGCGGCAGCCGCGGCATCGGTCTGGAAATCGCCAAACGGGCCGCGGCCGACGGCGCGAACATCACCCTCATCGCCAAGACCGACCAGCCGCATCCCAAACTTCCCGGCACCATCCACACCGCGGCGGCCGAGCTGGAGGCCGCGGGCGGCCGGGTGCTGCCGTTCGTCGGCGACGTGCGGATCGACGAGTCGGTGGCCGAGGCCGTGCGCCAGACGGTCGAGCGCTTCGGCGGCATCGACCTAGTGGTCAACAACGCCTCGGCGATCGACCTTTCCCCCACCGACGCCATCTCGATGAAGAAGTACGACCTCATGCAGGACATCAACTGCCGCGGCAGTTTCCTACTCTCCAAGCTCAGCATTCCGGCACTGCGCGAGTCGGCGGCGGCGGGCCGCAACCCGCACATCCTCACCCTCTCGCCGCCGCTGAACCTCGACCCCAAGTGGGCGGGCATGGCGCTGGGCTACACCATCGCCAAGTACGGAATGTCGCTGACCACACTGGGGTTGGCCGAGGAGCTCAAGGGCGACGGCATCGGGGTCAACTCGCTGTGGCCGCGCACGACCATCGCTACTGCCGCGGTGCAGAACCTGCTCGGCGGCGAAGAAATGATCGCCACCTCCCGCACCCCCGACATCTATGCCGACGCCGCCTACCTGGTCCTCACCGCACCGTCCAAGGAGACCAGCGGAAACTTCTTCCTCGACGACGAAGTCCTTGCCGCCCACGGCATTACCGATCTGGACAAGTACCGTGTCGTCCCCGGCGACGGCGAACTGACCACCGACCTGTTCCTCTGAAGCACAGTCGCGAGGTACACCCGGCGCTCGGCCTCTGTTCGAGGTCGGGCGCCGCGTCGTGAAACTACTGTTGCGCAGCGGGTTTATCGGCGACTGCGCCGACGCGCCCCGGCGAACCGGACGAGCCGCACCCGCGATGGCGGGTACGGCTCGTCACTCGTTGTATGGCGACCTAGTCCGACTCGATGCCGTAGAGGCGTTCCCAGTTCGCGCGGCTGGTGAGCTCCGGGACCGCGGCGCGGTACTGCTGCTGCAAGGCGGGCAGTTCACGGCGCAGGCGCCGCAGGGTGCGCAGGGTGCGCAGCAGCAGAGCGCGGGCCCTTGCCTTGTCGCGGCGGCGGATTCGGACGCCGGACTGGGAGGCATCGGTGACAACGACATGGTCGAACAGTGCGACGTGCCACCAGTGCGCGTCCTCGCGGGTGATGCCGATCAAGCCGTGCTGGGTACGGCCGGTCCACTGGCCGATGGCGCGCTTGATCAGCACAGCAGTCACGCGGCTCGGTTCACCGCCCGCCCTGCGCAGCTGGATATCTCCGGAGCGCACCGGTGGGGTTGCGGCCGCGTGTTTGGCCGTCTCCGGATAGTCGCCGCGGGCGGCGCGGGCGGCGGCCAGCGCCTCGATTCCGCCGTCGCGCAACACCTTCGGGCCCTGGAGGAAGTCCTCGATGCCCTGCAGGGTGGTGTGCACCAGACCGTATTGCATGGCAACCAGGTGTTCGGCCAGGCTGCGGAACAGCTGGCGGCTGATGGCCTTCGCGTCGAGATCGGCGTGCAGCGAACCGACGATGAGCGAGTTACGGGTGCTGAAGTAACGCGCCCAGTCGTCGTAGTCCTTCCAATAGAAGTCGGCGTGCCACACCGCGGCATTCGGCAGGGTGACCGTCACGAACCCGTTCTCGCGGGCCCGAACGCCGTATTCGACGTCGTCCCACTGGAAGAAGATCGGGATCGGCAGACCGATCTTGGCCACGACCTCCGCCGGGATGAGGCAGGTCCACCAGGCGTTGTAGCCCGCATCGACGCGCCGCTCCTGGTTGCGCTTGAGCATGCTGGTGTTGCGCAATGCCTTCGGCACCTTCTGCCCGTGCTTCAGCTCGTGCAGGTGCACCTCTTCGGCGCCGACATTGAGGTAGTCGGGGTTCAGCAGAAACAGCATCTGGGCACCGACCAGCGTCGGCTCCACTGTCATATTGGCGAAGGCATTGAGCCGCAGCACCGTTTCCGGCTCGCACAGGATGTCGTCGTCCATCAGGATCACATCGGCGTGCTCGTTCACCGCGGACACCTCGTAGAGGCCGCGGGTGAAGCCACCCGCACCGCCGAGATTGGGCTGCCGGATGTAGCGCAGTTTGTCGCCGAAGACCGGCAGGGTGTTCTGGAACACCGGACGGTTCTCCACCAGATCGGTGCCCTGGTCGACCACGTACACCGCGTCGATCGCGGCGAGCACGGTTGCGTCCGAGGCCAGCGCGGCCACCGTTTCGGCGCAATCCGCGGCCCGGTTGAAGGTGCAGATCGCGATCGCCACCGGCCGCACATGGTCGGGCGCGACCGAGGTCCAGGTGAGTTCGGTGATCCCGAGGTCGCCGCCGATGGCATCGAACTCGAGCCACAACGCACCACCGTCGACGTATTGGTCCAGCGGCGCTGTCAGTGTCAGCGGGCCGGCCGCGGTGATCTCGGCGGTCTCGATGATCCGTCGGTGCCCGGCGATATCAGAGGCGACCACCCGGACCCTCGCCTTCGCGGCCACGTCGAGCACCATCGTCGCCCGCACCTCGGTGACGGTGGTCCAGCGCTGCCAGTAGCTGGCGGCGAACCGACCGAAGTAGGTGTTGGTGTGGGCGGTCGCGCCCTTTTCCAGTCGTAACGCCAGTCGCTCCCGATGCGCGCGACCCTTCACGACGGCATACAGCTCGTCGCTGACCTTTGCCGATGGTCCGGTGAAGATGCCGCGCTGCAGCAGCAGTCGATCGGGCGCCCGATGGTCGGCGCGCAGCGAGGCGGGCGCTTCAGCAGCCGAAGGTCGATCGTTCGTTTCGGTAACGGCTTGGGTAGCCGACTGATCCATGAAGTCCTCGAAATCCTCGGTGTCGATTGGCGGCGCTCCCGGGTGCTCGCTCGGGGTGCCGACGGGACAGACAGCCCCTGGATGCCGTTCGCGGCGGGTGCGAGGATATCAACCGACCTCCGCCCGCGCCTGTTCAGCAACCAGGGTGCCGCAATTACTTCTGTTGCTCTGCGTTCGCCGGGCCACCGACAAAGACGAATTTGTCGTAGGCCCAATAACGGAAAACCACCGCGACGATCTGCCCGATCAGCGTGCCGGAAATATTGTCCGACAGCGGTGTCGACAGGTCGAGCACGTAGCGGGAAAAACCGAGACAGCCCAGCTGCAAGCCGATGGCCACCACGTTGAACACGGCGTAGAGCAGATATTCGCGGCCAGGGTTGTCGGTGTTCTTGTGCGCGAACGTCCACCACTTGTTGCCGAAGTAGGTGACCACGGTAGCTACGGCGATCGCGATGATCTTGGCGGGCAACGGAGAGTGGTACAGAATTCCCTCCCCGCCCCAGAACACGAGCAGGTTGTAGGTGCCCGCATCGACAAGGAACCCGATCGCGCCGACCACGAGGAACGCCCCGCCGCGCCGCAGGGCGCCGACCACTTTCGCGGCAAGCGGCTGTGCGGCCGGCACCGGTGGCACGGAGCCGGACCGCTCGGGTGCTGACACGGGCTGCTCGGGGTAGGACACCGGGCGACGGTACCCCAGCCGGTGCCGACCACGCCTGCGCTGCGCCCGGCGCAGCGTCATAACCGGACGCCTCCGACCGCACGCATTAGGCTCGGTGAACCGAGCGCACGCAACCCTTACCGGGTACGCGCTGCGCCACACTGCCCTGTACCCTCCCGGTGTTCCCATTCACACCGCCGACCTCGAGGATTGACCCGGGTGGACTCCACCGAGCTTCGTATAGCCGCCGTGGTCCCGTGCCACAACGAAGAGGCTTCGGTTGCCAAGGTCGTCGCCGACCTCCAGGCTGCCGTGCCGGGAATTGTCGTCTATGTGTACGACAACCTGAGTACCGACGCGACCGCCGAGCGAGCCCGCGCGGCCGGGGCGATCGTGCGCGCCGAGCACACCAAGGGCAAGGGCAATGTGGTGCGGCGGGCCTTCGCCGACATCGAGGCCGATGTGTATCTGATGATCGATGGCGACGACACCTATGAGGCGTCGGCCGCACCGCTGATGATCAAGACACTGCTCGACGGCCCCTACGACCATGTGCTCGGCGTCCGCAAACAGCAAGACGAGGGCGCCTCGGCGTACCGCTCGGGCCACGAGACCGGCAACAAGGTGCTCAACGGTGTTGTCGGAAAGGTGTTCGGCGAGAACGTCGAAGACATGCTCAGCGGCTTCCGGGTGTTCTCGCGCCGCTTCGTGAAAAGCTTCCCCGCGGTGTCGCGGGAATTCGAGATCGAGACCGAACTGACGGTGCATTCGCTGCATCTGCGGGTGCCGCAGACCGCCGTCCCCGTCGGCTTCCGCGATCGGCCCGCGGGCAGCGAAAGCAAGCTGCGCACCTATCACGACGGCTTCAAGATTCTGGCGCTGATCATCGGCCTTGCCAGGCATGAACGCCCAGTCGCGTTCTACGGCTTGTTCGGCACCCTGAGCTTCCTGGTCTCGATCATCTTGACCATCCCGATAGTGGTCGAGTTCTACAACACCCACGAGGTGCCGCGCTTCCCGACACTGTTCCTCGGCTTCACGCTGCTGCTGCTCGGCAGCCTGGCCTGGACCGCGGGCCTGATCCTGGACGGCATCCGCCGCTCACGGCACGAGGCATCCCGGCTGGTCTACCTGCGCTACTCGGCCGTCAGCGCCGACGACCCGCACCCGAACGGACATGGTGGTGACGCGAACGGTGGAGCCGACCGTTGACCACTTCGGCCGACCGAACCACGACCGACGACCAAGAGTCGACACCTGCGGATAACGCGACACCAGCCGATAGCGCGCCGGGTCGCGCACCCATCCTCGACCAGTCCCCGAGCTCGGACGATGGTGCCGCACAACCGAAGTCGCCCGACGCTGCCGAATCGGCAGGCACAACGGGTAACGCGGTCCGCCGAACAGCGCAGCGCATCGTCGCCCGCTTCGGCGCGGCGACCGTCGCCTTCACCCTCCTGGCCACCGTCTTCGGCGCATTGTTCGCCGTGGTGACCCCCCCCTTCTGGGGCCATGACGAGATCACCCAGTTCGGCAGGGCCTATCAGGTCGCGCACGGCGGCTTCCTGCCCGAGCGGATCAAGGACGATCGCGGCGTCGCCTACGGCGGTAACGTGCCGACCAGCATCACCGCCGTGATGGGCTATGCGATGCACGACTACACAACCAACCCGGAAGAGCCGGACCCGATGGTCGCCGATCCCGGCGACTACGACCGGCTCGGCGGCGCGGAAGTCTCCTCGGCCACCGAACCGGTCTGGTTCACCAATACCGCCGCCTACTCGCCGGTGCCGTATATCCCGGCCGCCGTCGGCATTCGACTTTCCGAGCTGTTCGGCCTCGACGTCGGCGGCATGGTGCTGCTCACCCGGCTCGCCGGACTTTTCGTCTACCTGACCGTTGTCGGATTCGGCTTGTGGGCGCTGCGCAGACATCGGGTGCAATGGCTGGCGTTCACCGTCGCCGCGCTGCCGATCGCGGTATTCCAGTCGGGCACGGTCACCGCCGACACGTTGACCAACGCGCTGGCCATCATGGTGTCCGCGTTGCTGGTCAAAGCGCTGTTCCTCGGCGACCGGCTCGGGCGGGTGGAAACGGCGGCGCTGCTGACCGCGACCATCCTGCTGCCGATCAGCAAGCCGACATATGTGCTGCTCGCGATGCTCATCGTGGTGGTACCGGTGCATCGGTTCGGATTCTCCCGCGTCGCGCCCGGCGCATCGTGGGCCGAGTCCGGTTGGCAGCGCTGGATCCCTTGGGGATTCGCCGCCGCCGGTGGTCTTGTCTTCGCGGCCTGGATGAAGGTCGCCGCGCCGACTGGGGACGGCATGGGCCTGATGCGCCCACCGCACCAGTGGAATTCGGTCAAGCCCGGCGAGCAGTTGCACGGCATCCTCGCCGATCCCCTGCATTTCGTGAATACCTTCGGCGAGAGCATCGCACTGCGGGACCAGCGGTGGTTCAGCCAGTTCTTCGGCGAACTCGGCTTCTCCTACATCGACGTGCCCGCCCTGTCGATGCTGGCCTGCCTGCTCGCCTTCGCGGTGAGCGTCGGCATCGCGGAGCGGATGAACCCGGCCACCGCGACGTTCCGGCGCGCCCTGATCGTCGCGCTCACCCTGGCTGCGAGCGTCGCGATGATCTACGTGACGCTCTTTATGTCCTTCACGCCGGTCGGCTACTACATCATCGACGGCGTGCAGGGCCGCTACTTCGTCCCGCTGGCGATCATCGGGCTCACCGTGCTGCTGCGGTGGATGCCGTTGCGCCTCACCGACTCCGAGGGCAAGACGCCGACGCGGGGCCCGGCGATCACCGTCATCGCGGCCACTGCGTTCGCACTCATCGCCGCGCTGTGGAAGTACTACTCCATTGTCTGGGGCTGATCTTGATAGTTGCCGGACCATCGGTCGCGAATTGTGATCTTGAATTTGCCGAACACTCACCCAGATCACAATTGACACATCACTACGTGAGATAAGTTGTGATGTCCGTCTCGAGATGCTGCGCAAACCCTCCGCGGTCTACCCTGGTGCTGAACACGAAAACCGCTGACAGGTAGCACTTTTCAGACACCAAAGAGACCACCCGGCCCGGCAGGTGAACGGGGGCTTAATAAACAATCACGTTTGATTCACCACGAATTAGCTGACCTCGATTCTTATTACGGAGTCCACTCCGAACAATGTGTATCGAGGATTCAAAATGCTGATGAGGAAATTTGCCGCCACGTCGGCACTGCTGATCGCCGCGATCGGCGTGACCGCCGGCACTGTCAACGCCGCACCCGCCGACGAGGCGCCGGTCAACTTCACCGCGAACGCCACCGACACCTCGACCATCGTCACGACCGATGCCGGCGCCATGACCGTCGAAGACGGCGTCTTCAAGATCAAGGCGACCAATGGAACGGTGCTGGCGGGAACGCCGCTGTCGTTCCGGGTGGACGACTTCGAGTTCCCGATCGCCGCCGCGATTTCGGGCCGCACCGCGACTCTCACCCCGCAGATGGACATGGCACACGCCGCGTACAAGCCGGTCGCGCTGCCCTTCGAGGACAAGGCTCCCTGGAAGAGCGAATACGACCGTGAGCAGGCCGCCTTCAACCGCATGAAGGACACCATCGCCATGGGCGCCACCATCGGCACCCTGGTCGGCGGCCTCGGTGGCGCGGCTGTCGGTTGCGTGCTCGGCGGCGTGCTGGGCGGCGCGGTTGTCGGCGGCACCATCGTCGGCCTGTTCGGTCCGTTCCTGCCTGCCGCCGCTGTCGGCTGCGTCGCGGGTGTGGCCCTGGTCGGCGCCGTCGGCGCCGTCGCAGGCCAGATCTTCATCACCGCCCCGGTCGCCATCGGTGCGGCGATCCAGTACTTCACCACCATCAACCAGCCGTTCAACGCGCCGGCCAAGTAACGCGCCTTCGAACCCACGAAACCCGCCCGGCAAATGGGTGAATTCAAGGGGTCGTCGCAACACTGCCTGCTTTTAGCGGGTAAGTAGATCACGCAGACGCTCGGCTGGGGTTTCCCAGTCGAGCGTTTTGCGTGGACGATCGTTGAGTTGGTGAGCGACGTGT